>CBFDCH010000280.1:0-4366 GCA_965603235.1 uncultured bacterium
GGCGGGCAGCCTCCATTGAGGTGGTAACACCATTGCCGTTGTCAATGGCTCCTGTGGCCACGTCATAGGCATCCAGATGGCCGCCCATAATCACATATTCATTGGGGTATTTTGTGCCCGGGATAATACCGATGACATTATGATATTTTACCGGACCCATTTTAAAATAGTTGCGAATATCAAACTCAAGCACCACCCGCTGCCGTTCGATAATCAATTGATTGATCTTGGCAAATTGATGTGCATTCAGTTTGATGTCGCACATGGTGGGCACATCATTCCAGGATTTCCATTTTTTTACATCTCTGACATACAATGCCCGGATCGGTACCTTGGCTGAGGTAATGGCTCCCAGGGCCCCAGCATCTTTCAGCTGGTCAATCCTGGCTTTTAGTTTTTTTGCCGCCTCTTCCCGTAATTTTCTCCGTTCTTCATAAGTGGGTCTCTTTGCCGGCTTATCGGTTTTTTTTGGTGGTTTCGGAGGGGTCATCAACACCCAGGCTCCTTTCAACTTCTTTTTCATGCGCTCGAATTCTCTTTTATTTTTGGGCTCCAGCATCGCGTGACCCACCTGTCTGCCCAGTGTTCCCGCCGAATAGGAGGGTGTGGCAAAGTGGAGGTGCATGCTGTGGGGGGAAGTCATTTTGCCAAACCAGGGCCCGCGGTTAAAGCCAACGGCCAGGGTACCGGCATGGTCGTACTCTACCTTCATGCCCCACTCTTTAAATTTTCTGCCCGCCCAATCAGCGGCATTATCATAAGCAGCAGAGCCAATGGGCCGGCCTCCGAAGCGACGGCACAATACATCCAGATGCTTCATGGTGCGATTGTCCTTTTTGCCGATCTCAATGATCTTTTTGACCACTTTATTGGTCTTGGCATCATTTAAAGCGGGTAAAACTAAGAGACATATAACGATGGTTAGTAACAGGTTTTTTTTCATAGACCTAACTCCATTTTTTAATTTTTTTCGGAAAAATCAGAAATTTAATATTACTTCATCGTATTTCAAATAGTCAACATAATTTTTTTTAATCTATCCCCTTTTTTTGGAGTTTTTACAATCGTTGGTTTTCGATAATACTTATTTCTTTAACTTGTATCCGGCGCCGTGCACGGTGAGCAGATGGCTGGGTTCTTTGGGATTGGCTTCAATTTTGTTCCGCAGTTTTAAAATAAAATTATCAATGGTACGCGGCGAGGGAAAATAATCGTCACCCCACACCTCATCAATGATGCGGTCCCGGTGGATCACCTCATCGGGGTGCTGGGCCAGATATTTTAAAATATCGCATTCCTTGGGGGAGAGCGCACTTACCTGGCCGTCTCTCTTTAACTCGAAATTTTTAAAATTTATTTCAGCTTCACCGATCTGTATGGTTTCAGCGGTTTCGGTTTGTAGTGTGACCCGCTTTAGAATTACATTTACCCGGGCCATGAGTTCCTTAATGCTGAAGGGTTTGGTTACATAATCATCCGCGCCCAGCTCAAATCCCAGAAGCTTGTCACTCTCCCGGTCTCTGGCGGTGAGCATGATGATTGGAGTGTTTTTATCTGATTGGCGGATTTTTTTACAGATCTCGTAACCATCGTGGCCCGGCAGCATGATATCCAGAATGATCAGATCCGGGTTTTTTGCCGAAAACAACTCCATGCCTCTAACACCATCTGAAGCTGAATATATGTCAAAGCCGTGAAAGGTGAAAGTATCAGCCAGTCCCTGAATGATGGTGGCATCATCTTCAATGATTAGTATCTTTTTCATTTTTGATCTTCTCCTGATTTAAATCATAACCGGGACGTTGCATGGGCAGTGAGATAATGAAAGTGCTTCCCATGCCTTCGCTGCTTAAGAGCTGGATTTGACCGTGATGGGCCTGCACCGCATGTTGCACCAGGTAGAGTCCGAGTCCGCTGCCCTCCATGGCCTTAATTCTTTCGTCTTCCACCCGGAAAAACTTTTTAAATACCTGCTCCTGGTCTCTCTCCCTGATGCCAATCCCCTGGTCAATGACTTGAATCACAGCCTGGTCATTATCCCGGAAGACCTCAATTTTAAGGTGCTTTTCTGTGAGAGAATACTTGATGTCATTCTGAATCAGGTTGTTAAGGATCAATTTTATCGCTTCCGCGTCAAGGGGGAAGGGGGGGATGTTGGCATCGATCTGGAGATCTAGTAAAAAACCTAGTTTATGCAGATATTGCTGGTATGGTTCAATGTAGCTGCGGATCACTTCAGGCAGTGAGTCCTGTTGAAAATCATAAACTTTTTTGCCGGCTTCGATCTTGGAGAAATTAAGCATATTGTTAATCATTTCCGTCATGCGGTCTGTTTCTGAAATAATAATTTGCAGATACTCCTCCTTTTTGTCCTGATTGGCAATCCAGCCCAACTGAAATTTTTCTGCAAGCATACGGATTCGTGTCAGCGGTGTTTTAAGTGTATGAGAGGCGCTGTCTACAAAATTGGATTTCAGTTTCACCAACTCCATCTCTCTGACCAAATATTTATATAATAGGACAATACCCAGGCTCAGGGAAATTAAAAAAGCGGCAATAATGATGTAATTGCCCAGTATCTCACGCTTTACTCTCTCTTTGATATAATTCCTGCGCGAGGAGAGGAGTGACAGCTTGAAATTGGCAAAAGGCTGGGGCATGGGCGTGGTCATCAGGGAATATTTGGCCGGTTTAATAGTTGTGGAGGGATTGACTCCCCTGGGCACGAGTTTCAGGATCAATGTTTGTGGGTCAAGTTTGGTTCTGATTACTGAGGCAATCAGATTGTCCTGCAGATAAGATTTGCTGATATGAAATCCAAAGAAGATGGTGCGATTTGAGATAGAGGAGCCAGAGATGGTTTTGAATACGGTGAACAGTGTTTCAGCAGCTGCAGAAATTTTGATCTGCTGGTGCTGGATGCCGCTGTTACGGGTTTGCCGGGGCCAGTTTATGGCTCTTTTTACCCGTTGATAGAATTTGGTTTTTTCATCGCTGGCCTGGTATAGTTCCTGCATAGTGAAGAAGAGAATCCTCTCCTTCCGTTCATCGGGGCTGATGGGATTCTCTTTGCCGCTCTCCAGGTCAAAAAAGCGCCAGCGCAGGGAAATGTCTACCGGGGAAGCACTCCCCAGGTGATCCAGGGCCTTGGCCCGTGTGAAGCGTTGGGTTTCAGATTTATGATTCCCTATGTGACGGTTCAGGAAATCGAGGGATTCATTTTTAAAAAAAGTGAACTCATCGGACGTGGTGGTACTCTCATATTTTAAAATTTCCTCATACAGGGTCAAATAGGTTCTCAGGGCATTGGGTTGCTGGTTCAGCCGCACGTATGTGCTTGCCATTTGTCTTAAAAATAAAAAATAGAACGATTTGTCGGTAATGGCTGGAAGGTTGGGGGTTTTTTCAATGTCAGTGAGGTAACTGATTACTTGCGGAAACTTGTTTAGCTTGTAATAACATCTGGCAATGGCATAAAGAATATATGTTTTTTCCTGTGCTACGGGCTTTTGGTTCAGGCATTGACTGTATGTTTGAATGGCGGCAGTGAAGTTTCTCTCCCTGAATTCGAGTACTTCGGCCAGCTCATATTTCTCTTTAACGCCTGGAGAAAACCTTTTACTGATTGGAGTTTGACTCATCAAAGAAGAGGGACTTCGGGAGAGAGGAAACAGAAACTTTCTCCGGCTGTTGATGATAAAGGGGTAGTGGACCACCGGGTGTTTTAAAATAATATTTTTGATTAGGGGATGTACCTGTTCCGGCTCTAGGAAATTTACCTCCTCTTTTTCCAACAGCTGATAAACGCTGGCGATAGACTTTTCCAGACGGCGCTGCAAATCGTCTCTGAAAAGCAGTAATTCCTGACGTAACTTTTCATAAAGCTTCAGCTCCCTGGATTGTTTTTGTTGAGATACAGAAACAAAGCCGATGTAGCCAATAACTAGCCCGGGAATGATAACAGCCATCATTAACAGCAGCAGCCGCTTGTTTTTCAAGGGTTCAGGGATCAACCTTGCCATGATTTTTATTATATTATACCTGAATAGTTTTTCCAATTCTGACAAGAGGAAGTGGTGGGGTGGGATCATGCAAAAATCCGTACAAAGGTGTATAATGATAGTTAAATGGACACGACTGTGAAAAGAGGAGGCAAGTATGAAATCAATCTTAATATGTTTGGTTCTATGGGGGTTATGTATGGGATTACCTGCTGAGGACCGAATCACCGGCCGGATGTTTGTTACCCGGTCCGAGGTGATTTCCACACATGGCATGGTGGCAGCCAGCCAACCGCTGGCAGCTCAAATCGGTATTGATATCCTGAAGAACGGGGGCAATGCCATCGATGCAGCCATTGCTGTTA
>CBFDCH010000281.1:0-4361 GCA_965603235.1 uncultured bacterium
CCAGCACGAAACCATCCCTGTCTTTATCAAAGGGACGGCTGGCGTGGGCGGGATCATCATTGCGGCGTGAAGTGGCAGATATCACATTAAAACCTGCAAAAGCGGGAATAGTAAGCAGTCCTTCCGTGCCTCCGCTGAAAATTATATCCGCAAATCCCATCTTGATGGTCATTGCTGCCGTACCAATAGCATGATTACTGGATGCGCAAGCTGAATTGACCGAATAATTGGGCCCCAGCAAACCGTATGTTTTGGCAAAGTATGCGGCTGGAGTATTGGGAATAGCGCCAACAATGTAAAATGGGGAGATAAATTCCATGGAGTGAGTATGTATACCAATAGAGGTTTTAAAATCAAGATCATTGCCGCCATCTGCCACACCAATAATTGCTCCAATTCTGTGAGCTTCCCTGGCAACTTCCTTTTCATCCAATCCTGAATCTCTAAAAGCCTGTACCGCTGCAATTTGACCCAGTGTTATAAATCTTCCCAGCCGTCTTACCATTTTTTTGGGAATATATTCGCTTACATCGGGGAGATCAATTTCACCACCGATTCTTACCGGGAAATCGCCAAGCTCAAGATTTTGTACCTCTCTGATGCCCGATTTCCCGATTACAAGGTTATGCCAAAATTCTTCAACACTATTGCCTATGGGGTTGATGGTACCAATGCCAGTGATAACCACCCTAATCTCGTTGGGATTTTTTTTCGATTTTTGCATCGTTTATTTTAAAGGTTTTTACCACAGATTGCAATCCCAGTAAAGTAAAATAATTGTCGAAGCGAATAAATCGACATGAATTAGAGAGTAGTGGGAGCGGCATTGATTTTTACCAATTCCTCCATGGTTCGGCTACTGGCGCGGCGCTGCCAAATCAAAACCCAGATAAAAATGGCGTTTGCCAGAAGAACCCGAATCCACAGATACAAGTCCAAACGATTAAAAATTCCACAGATGGACATGAGATAACAGTGGGGAGCCAAAGAGATTAAGGCCCATAATTTCATTGGGCCCTTATTATAGCGCCGGGCGATATCCACTGTTTGCTCATTCACAGTAAATTGCAGACCTTGGCGAAGTCCCTTGGGATTTGTCAGGGCCACACTTCTGTTTTGTCCCATTACAAGTCCTTTGTACAAATGCGTGGCAGCACGGTTAATCCACGATCCTCCCTGTTTTATGATTTTTTCTAAACGGGCATCCACATCTTGCAATTGTTCGGGTGTCCCATCCCAGTCCGGGTTGGTCAAATACATAAAAGATTCTCTATAAAAATCATAGAGATAAATTTGTATTAAGGCTGTACAAATAGCAATTATGGCCAGAACCAGGTGCAATAGCTGGTGATGTTCAACCCAGATATGATATACTCCAGCAGCAACAGTTACTCCCGCCACCACCATGTCAATGGAACCATCCAGGGCACGGCCGAAAATCGATTGCATATTTTTTGCCCTGGCCAATATGCCGTCAGCCCCGTCCAAAATGGCACTGGACCAGAGTAAAATTCCTCCCCATATCATTAAGGACGATGTGCCGATGAACCAGAAAACACCGGCTGCAAATCCCACAAACAGAGATATGAAAGTAATCTGGTTGGGAGTAATAGGGGTGCGGTAAATCATGGCAACAATAGCATAAGCCAATGGCCGATGAACCCATAGGTTAAACGGGTCCTCCACTTCCCTCGACTTTAACAGGGTTGAAAATGGAAGTAATTTTACCTTTTGTGACCGCTTCATATTGCCTTCTATTTTAACCAAAATTCAATTAAAATTCAACCGGATAAAGGTAATTTACCCTCCCCTGTTGTCCTTGTTGAGAAATTTAGGTCATTAAGCCTCCTGGCAACAGGAGTCCGCCGATGGCATAGGAAAAATGATCCTTGCACCATCAAAGGGTTGTTTTTAAAACAAACTTGATATAAAATGGCGCTTTTAAAATATTTAAAGGGGAATACAAATGGCAAAAAAATTTTTTGAAGGGAAAAATATCTTTTTGGTAGGAGGCTCGGAAGGTATCGGTCTTGAAGCGGCCAAACAATTTGCCGGGCTGGGCAGTAATGTTCTCATATTTTCACGGGCAATTTCCAAGTTAAAAAAAGCATTGACAGAGATCGAAAACTGTCGGATTAATGATGGTCAAAAATTATCCTTCATGTCATTAGACATAACTGACAATGATCAGGTTATTTCGGTAATGAAGAAAGCCGGCAAAGAGTTTGGCAGCGTTGATATTTTGATTAATAATGTGGGTCGAGCCATTCCTGGCTACTTTGAACAAATCAGTTATGAACAATTCGACCAGACCCAAAAGGTCAATTTTTATGGAATGAGAAACACAGTGGCAGCCCTGGCTCCCATTATGCGTGAAAAAAAATCGGGCATTATTGTCAATGTGTCTTCAATGGCCGGTGTGATCGGAGTATTCGGTTTAAGTGATTATAGTGCATCGAAATTTGCTGTTATCGGTTTTTCCGAAGTTATCCGTAGCGAATTTCAGTTTGACAATATCCAGGTGTCGGTTCTTTGTCCACCTGACACTGACACTCCGGGTTTTGAAGAGGAGAATAAAACCAAACCGGTGGAAACAATGGCTCTAAGCGAATCCGCAAAACTCAGAAACCCGGAATACGTGGCAAAAGCATTGGTTAAGGGAATTAAAAAAGGTAAATTCTTAATTGTTCCAGGTTTCGACGGTAAAGCTCTCGTTTTCCTGAAACGGTTTATGCCCATGTGGGTGGCTGACATGGTCATGAATTCCATGATTAAAAAAGGACGGAAAAAGAGACAAGACTAGGATGATAGGTAATGGATTCAGGAATATATTTGATAATAGATTAACCAAGGTTTATGTTCATATATATCAGTGGAGGTCTCCCTCAATATTCAACGGTTCTTCCAATAGTTCAGGATCTTGAATAAAATCAACAAAAAGCTGGATGGCCCTGACACAATACATGCCATCCGTTACCCGGTTATCAAAGGTGAATTTAGTAGTAATAATATCCTTTACCTCGATTTCACCCTTATTGTTAACTACCTGCTCCTTGTGCATCTGGCCTATCGTCAGGAAAACGGATGCTGTCCCCCAATTGAAAAGATGATGAAATGGGGCATCCATACCTATACTGCCCAGGTTGGCTATAAAAACACTGGTATACATGGGATCGGATTTAATCATTTTTTTTGGGGCCAAGCCAAAATAATCCATCAGTTTAAACCCACGGGCAACCAGCCGGATAATCCACCTGGGAAATTTCACCACCAAGTCCAGTTCCTTCTCTTCATGACTCTGTTTGTCACTGCGACGGTACTCGAGTTGCTTGTTGGTTTTTTCAACCACCTCAGCCAGAGTATCAGTTGGTTCGAAAGTGATTTTGGCAGTGCTTACTCCAGCCTCTTCCTTTAATTGTTTTTTTACCACAAAAGAGATATCAATATTGTTACGCTGATAAAAGTATTTTCCTTTGATAAACCGGTTCAGCTGCGTCCGCAAAGCCAAAGTCCGCACCCCTGCTGCCAGAAACACCTGAAAAATGGAGACCCTCTTCTCCTTAGACCCGGCATTTACCTTCTTCAGGTAGGCCATTGTTTTGTCCATTTCAATTTTCTGAGAAAAGTAGGCCTGGGCTTCCGACCGGGTCTCCAAAATATAGGGGAAAAACTGCCGGAAGGGGGTTAAGCCTTTTATTCTTTTGCCATCACTTCTTCGACCGAACATGATCAGCTCCTTTTAAAGCTCGTGATTCAGTGAATTAAAAATTAACTGCATCCGGTTGTGTAAGCTTGAATTAAAAACTATTATATCTATAGTTATTTGTCAAGACATCTTTCCTACTCTATTTTTTATGGTTCAGAAGCTTCAGATTGTACTCAATGCCTTTCATCGCTCCACAAGCCCGGAAATAAAGGGTGTAAGAGCCATTGTCCGGAAACTTAAAACAATAAAAGTGCCAGTCAGAATTTAGTTGGGATGAGGACGGGTGGTGTTTTGATGACCCAGCCATTCACCACCGGGCCGGGTGAGACGAAGGGCCAGCCTCAATGCATCTGAGATAAACTCCCGGGAAATGGAAATAGAATTAATCTGCCCGCACTTGCCATAAAAATCCTCTCAAGGGCAGTTGACATTTTGCTGTATTTTCCATATTATTACTACTTGTCTCCGGTAGCCCATACGCTGCTTATCCGGTGAAAAATTTTAGGAAAACATGGAAATATCTGCTGCCAAAGAGAAACAAAAACAATTGTTGCTTGGAGCTCTGGTAGCCAACAACATACTCCCCATGAGCAAGGATGAAGTATTAAAAACAATAATCGTCCAAAAGGGGAATAGCAATTGAATTTTTTTCGCT
>CBFDCH010000282.1:0-4355 GCA_965603235.1 uncultured bacterium
TGCCAGGGCTTATTATGTTTTGGATCAAATTGATAAACTAAAATCCTATATTGATGTAGCCTTGGAGGTCCATCCCGGTGACAATGATGCCAAGTTGCTAAAGGCCAAATATTTATTGGTAAATAATAATCCAGAAGGCGCAAATGCTCTGTTGAAAGACATGAAATTTGATTTATATAACAAGGATTATGTTAAAACCCTTGCCCATGCCTTGGTCAAATTGCGCGACCGCAAGGCTCAGGAACGTTTATACGAAGTGTTTTCCCAAGACAAGTGGGATAAGGAGATAAACCTCTACCTTACCCGTCATTATTATGAAACCAAAAAGGGAAACATTCAGAATTGGATTACACGCTCCATTTTAAGTGGAAATTCGGTCGAAAAGTTAAAGGAGATTTTTGCCGGCAAGTTCCGCTTACCATCGTATAATCATTTACCTTTCTTTGATGTAAAATCCATTAAATGGTTGTCTGAAAAAGTCGTTCTCTTTTGTGCGGTCCGTCGTAGTGGAGAAAAGGGGAAGCTTTACATTTTGGATACAGAGCGCATGAAAGTGATTAAGAGTTTTGCTTTCCAGGGTGATTTTAAAGCAATTTTTGTCTCCAACAATCGTGACCGGATTGTGTTTGCCTCTACCTACAAGAATGAAAAAACATATCTTTATTCCCTGGACAAAATTGGCAAAAATTATGTTTTAAGACCTATCCGGGGTATGGCCTTTAATATGGCGGATGTTTTGGTCGGTTTTAACCAATCCGCTACCCTGCTCTATTTCACTGACAAGAGTATTCAAAACCTGGCCTTTGAATCTCCCTTTGCCCTGGTTTCTCAGATAGGTCGCAAGAGGCCAATTTATCCGCGATATCCTTTCCCCATATACCAGTACAATTATAAAAGCCGTCGTTTGCTGGTCATCAATGATTTGAGCCTGAAGCAGAGGGTACCCATTCCGGTTATAAGGAAATACTACAGTGTCGTAAATGTCATGCAAACGAGTGACCGCGTCGGGAATTTGGTGGAAAAGGGACAGGGACTGGATCTTACCTCCAATGAAATCGTACGCATCTACTTTGGTGAAAATACCTCTTCATTTATTATTTATTTGTCTGATCTAAAAAATCCTTTCCAGGCTCAAATTTATAACAGCAAAAATAATAGTGTGAAGGCGGTTGATGCTACCATGTTCCTGGGTAAAAAAAAGTATGCGCAATTGCGGCTGGTAAAATTTAATCCTGAGAAAAATGAATTAATGGTTGTTACCAAGGATAAAAATAGAAATCTGATTAATTATAATTATAAAACGCATTTGCACACCAAGTTATCCAAAAAAATATATGATTTTCGTTATGATAAGACTCAGGATGCTGTTTATGTTTTACAAGAGAGGAGCAAAAAGTTATATTATACTGAAACCAGCCTGGAGATTATTTATTTGAATCCATATTCTCGCAAAAGAGTGAAATCGCGTCGGGATCTTAGCAAGATTGTTTTTTGTTGCGATGAATTGGGCCGTGCCGATTTTGCCACCTACAATGGAGAAAAACTGAGATTAACCGAGGATTTCCAATTTCAGTATATAGGGCCTTCTATGACAGGCAGCATGCATGCTGTGTCACCTGGAAACAGGAATACAGCTGCTTTTATTAATGGAAAGTTTTTTATTATTAAATAGTTCAGGTGGGTATTGAAAAGGATTTTTCAAAGGTTAAGCTTTTCGCCGGTTTTATTTATCATAATTCCGGAACCTACCGGAAAGTGATTGGGGAACTGGAAAACGAATTTTCCGTGATCGATCTGGCTTCCGCTGAAATTTCTTTTGACAAAACAACCTATTATCATGAGGAAATGGGGTCGCCTCTGTTCAAGCGCTTTGTCTCATTTTCCAATCTTATCTCTCCTGAGAAATTGCCGGATATTAAAATTTATTGTAACCAAATTGAGAGAGAGAGAGCAGTAGCGGGCCGGCGGGCGATCAACTTAGATCCCGGGTACCTCTCAATTGCCAATGTGGTCATTGCCACCACTAAAAATCATTATCACCGTATCCCATTGAGCCGGGGTATATATGCCCATATGGAATATATATTTAAAAAGAATAAAGTAGAGACGCTTCCCTGGACATATCCGGACTTTCGAGAGGAAGTATATATTGATTTTTTCAGACAACTGAAACTATTATACAGGGTAAATTTGCAGCAGAATACCCCTGGATAAACAGGATGTGATAAGCGGGAAAATTAAACATATCACCTTTCGCCAGGGTTGTTGACAAAGGTAAAATGAAATGCTATGTTTTTCTTTTACATTCAATCATAGGAGTCAGTTATGGAAGAGAAGATGAAAGCCAAAATCATGGATGAAAAGAAAATGGACAGGACCTTTTCTCGCATTAGTATGGAAATCCTGGAGAAGAACAGGGATGTTGAAAAATTGGTACTCATTGGTATCCAGAAGAAGTGAGTGTATGTTGCCAAGAGATTACAGCAGTTGATAAAAGAGCTGGAAAGCATTGACGTACACTTCGGCGTTCTCGATATTACCTTGTTCAGGGATGACCTCCATAAGAAGGAACATCACCCTGTTGTCCAAAAAACCGAACTAAACTTCTCAGTTGAAGACAAGGATATTGTGCTGATCGATGATGTTATCTTTACCGGCCGCACCATACGGGCAGCCATGGACTCAATCTTTGAGCTGGGCAGACCTGCCAGCATCCAGCTGGCAGTATTTATTGATCGGGGACACCGGGAGTTACCCATAAGTCCCGATTTTAAGGGTAAATACCTTCCCACATCAAGGAGAGAACGGGTAAATGTGATGTTAAAAGAGATCGAAAAAAAAGATCAGGTTCTGATCATGGAACCAGTGAGGTTTTAAATGACCCATGATTCTTTTAATCAAAACCACCTGCTGGGTATTGAACAACTGAGCGCAAAAGATATTGATTTGATACTCGAGGTGGCTGAATCGTTTGTGGAAGTGTCGACCCGTGATGTTAAAAAAGTACCGGCATTAAAAGGGAAAACTGTGGTGAATCTCTTTTTCGAGGAGTCAACCCGTACACGAAGTTCTTTTGAGATTGCGGCCAAACGATTGAGCGCTGATTTGATAAATTTTAATTCATCGGTTTCAAGCCTGAAAAAGGGTGAAACGCTGAAGGATACGGTTTTGACCCTTGAAGCCATGAATCCCCATGTGATTGTGATTCGGCACTCTGCCTCCGGATCACCTAAATATCTCACCACTTTTGCCAGGTCTGCCATTGTGAATGCTGGCGATGGCTTCCATGAACATCCAACACAGGCTTTATTGGACGCCTTGACCATTAAGCAGCAATTTAGGCGCATTCGTAAATTAAAGATTGCTATTATCGGCGATATACTCCATTCACGGGTGGCTCGTTCGAATGTATTGCTGCATCAGAAAATGAATAATGAGATTTCTCTTATCGGCCCGCCCTCACTGGTTCCCAAGGAGTTTGAAAGGATGGGTGCCAACGTTTACTATAATATTCGCGATGGTGTTAAAGATGCGGACGTAGTGATGATGCTGCGGGTGCAGGGGGAGAGGGGGGCTGGGAATTATTTTCCTTCAATTCGGGAATATCGTAAGCTATTCGGCATTAATCGGGAAATTTTTGCTCTTGCCAAAAAATCTGCCATTATCATGCACCCCGGCCCATTAAATCGTGATGTGGAAATTGACACCTCATTGGCCGATGCTGAAGAATCCGTGATTTTGCAGCAGGTTACCAATGGAATTGCCGTTCGCATGGCTGTATTGTACCTGCTTAAAGGAGAGCATCATGAAATTATTAGTTAAGCAAGGCCATTTGGTTGACCCGGCAACAAAAACAGATAAAGTTTGTGACATACTGGTAGAGAAGGGCAAGATTAAAGAGGTGGCAACCACCATTAAATCCACCGCTGCCACGGAAATAATTGAGGCAAAAGGGTTGGTGGTATGCCCCGGTTTTATTGATATGCATGTCCATCTCAGAGAGCCTGGCCAGGAGAACAAGGAGACAATTGAGAGTGGGGCAAGAGCAGCAGCAAGGGGCGGATTTACCTCCATTGCCTGCATGCCCAATACTGATCCCGTTAATGATAACCGTTCAGTTACCGAGTATATCATGGCCCGTGCCCATGATATAAATATTGTCAATGTTTTTCCGATTGCTGCCATCTCCGAAAATCTGCAGGGTAAATTGATAACCGAAATGGCCGATCTTGTAGAGGGCGGCGCCATTGGATTCTCTGATGATGGCAGGTGTGTCATGAGCGCTGACCTGATCCGTAAGGCATTGGAATATACACGTATGCTAAATGTGCCCATAATTGAACATCCGGAAGATC
>CBFDCH010000283.1:0-4345 GCA_965603235.1 uncultured bacterium
ATAAAGAGATTGCTGAGACCTGGGCACGCCGTGATTATACGACGATTGCCACCAGTGTGCTCAGTAATCGCATTGCTGCTTTAGCTCTACAGCCTAAGTTAAGAGCAAAAATCTTGCGACGAAACCGTAAAATGCTCAATGAAAATATCATTGTTCTGAAAGAATGGGCGGATAGCCATCAGGATCTTTTCATTTTTATACCTCCACAGGCCGGTGGAATGGTTTTCCTGCGGTATAACATGGATATCAATTCCACTGAACTGGTTACAAAACTCAGAAAAGATAAAAGTACGTTTATTGTGGCTGGCGATTGTTTTGGCATGGATCATAGAGTACGAATCGGTATTGGCTCGGAAAAGGATTACTTGCGGACTGGTTTACAGCGTATAAGCGAAACATTAACGGGTATTTTATAATGGGTGTAAATAACATTGCTGGAGAATGAGGTGAATAATTTGTATGAAGAGAACAAATCCGGCATCAAACTGGTTAGACAGCTTGGATTGTTCGATTCCACAATGATAATGGTTGGAATAGTTATCGGTTCCGGCATCTTTCTCACCACCGGCATAATGGCGCAGTCATTACCCTCTGTGAGCCTGCTGCTGCTCGCCTGGCTTTTGGGCGGACTCATAACCCTTGCCGGAGCGTCCATTTTTGCTGAATTAGGCGCTTCAATGCCAGAAGCCGGCGGTTTGTACATTTATCTGCGCAATGCATATGGTCCGCTAACAGGATTTCTGTACGGCTGGATCACTTTTTTGGTATACATGTGTGGTTCTGTTGCCGGACTTGCGGCTGCTTTTGCAGAATATTTTGGTTATTTCTTTCCATCTCTTTCGACAAAAACTTATATTATTAAAACTGATTGGTTTTCGATTTCAGCCGGTCAATTGGTGGCTGTAATTATCATTTTAGTGCTCTCCGGGATAAATTATATTGGTGTGGCGTTTGGCAAATTTGTTCAGAACATCTTCACTATAATTAAAATTGGCGCCATATTTCTCTTTATTATTTTCGGATTTGCAATTGGCCGTATTTCATCAATAGATCTTTCCATAAACCCGATGAATTTTAGCTTCAGTCAACTTTTGATAGGTTTCGGCATTGTTATGGTGGCTGTATTCTGGGCATTTGACGGCTGGAACAATGTTAATTTTATTGCCGGAGAGATAAAAAACCCCCAAAAGAATCTTCCGATTGCATTAATTCTGGGAACTCTAATAATTTCAGTGGTTTATTTACTGGTGAATATTGTGTATTTTGCTGCATTGCCGGTTAATGAAATGGCCGGGACTGTCACCATTGCAGAATCAGCTTCTTCAGCTCTTTTTGGCAGAACGGTTACCGGACTTTTATCTGGCGCAATCCTTATCTCAGTCTTGGGAGCATTAAATGGAACGATCATGGTGGGAGCCAGAGTTTATTATGCCATGGCCAAAGACAAGTTGTTTTTTGATAAGGTTGCTATTGTTCACCCTAGATTCAAAACGCCTTCTTTTGCTATCGTAATACAGGCCTTGTGGGCGTCCATTTTGGCGTTATCCGGAACATTCGAGCAGCTTTTGACATATGTTATTTTTGTAGCAATTCTTTTCTGGATTGGCGCTGCCATGTCGCTTTATACTCTTCGTAAAAAGTTGCCAAATCTTCCTCGACCATACAAAACATGGGGATATCCAATTACACCGGCAATTTTTATCCTGGTTTCGGTTGGAATTCTCATCAATACCTTAATCGCGTCTCCTATGGAATCTTTGAGCGGATTGGGCTTTGTAGCGATCGGGATCCCAATATACTTTTATTGGAAGCATAAGAAGAAACAAAAACTGCCATAGAAAGGATATTACAGGCTGAAAAAACAAAAAATTTAAGGAATAAAATATTTGTGTTTTTTATAAAATTCAAGATAAGGAGATATTAAAAATGAAAGTTGAATCATTATTTAGAATTTTTACTCAATTTTACTTGAGATGCTTTCAAGTGGAAAAGAAGAATCAGGGCAGTCGAATTCAGGCAGGTGTAGCCACCTTCATGATATTGTCCTTTTTGTTGATAACGAATGTCAGTGCGCAGGAAAAACATCCCCTGTCACCTGATGAAGCGATCAGGATCGTGCGAATTGGCGATGTGCTGATGTCACCTGAGGGGAAGAAAATATTTTATTCCGAATCCCACCTGAATTGGGAGAAAAATAACTATAAAAAAACCTATTACATGATCCCATCCACAGGAGGGACTCCGCAACAGTTTATTGGCAAAGATGGGGGGAAGGATTTTCAGTTCTCTCCCAATGGGAAATACCTTTCTCTCCTGAGGAAAGCCAAGAAGGATGCGCAGCTTTTCCTTATGCCAGTAACAGGTGGTGAAGCGCTCCAGTACTCCAAGCATAAGGGAGGAATTGAGAAATACAAATGGAGCAGAGACAGTAAACAGGTATTTTTTGTCGCTAAGGACTCAATAAGCGACAAACAACAAAAGGAATGGGAAAAAGGTGCGGATGCCTATTATGTTGATGAGGGTCCTAACGGAAAACTTGCCGGACGTTGGCGCAATCTTTATGTGTTTAACATCGAATCCAAGAATGAGATCAGACTGACAAAGGAAAAATTCATTATACATAACTTTGATATCTCACCAGACGGTAAGTATGTTGCTCTTGCAGCGCGGCCAAATAACCGGCAAAACTATCCACATCTTTCAGAGCTGTATTTGTTTGACCTTGATAAGAATAGTTTGAAACGTTTGACCTACAACAGAGCACCGGAGGGAAACTTAAAGTGGTCTCCAGATGGCAAGGTTTTTCTCTTTCGTTCTCCGGATGACAAGGAATTCGATCTGCGTAATGGATTCTTCTGGATCATGAATCCGAAAACCGGGAAAACCCGGAAATTGACTGCCCAAAATCGGGGTGAAGTAGACCATGTGGTTTGGATGCCGGACAGCAGGAATTTACTTTTTAATGAAGTACACGGTACCAATGTAAATCTCTACCACCTTGACACAGAGAAAGATATGATGAGTCCTCTCACAAACAAAACCGGTACTTTACGCGCTCTGGCTTTTTCTGAAAACCGCAAAAAAATGGTCTACTCATTTTCAGATTTCAACACAACTGCGGATATCTATTTTTCTGATGTGAAGGCTAAAAACAAGGTTCGGCTTACTAATGCCAATTCGTGGATTACGAGAGATATTTTGCTGGGCAAGGGCAGGGTGTTGCATTGGAAGAGTTCTGATGATACGGAAATCGAGGGTGTTTTCATCTTTCCTGGCAATTTCAAAAGAGGAGAAAAGGTGCCATTGATTCTGGACATCCATGGAGGCCCCAGCGGTTATTTCGGCAACAATTTTGACGCATTTTCCCAACTTTATGCAGGACTTGGTTATGCGGTTCTTGGAGTAAATGTGCGCGGCAGCAGTGGATATGGCGATAAAATTTTGCGTGGGCTTATGGGTGACGTAGGTGGTGGTGAGTTTGAAGACCTGATGTCCGGGGTAGATCATACCATCAAGCTTGGATACGTCAATCCTGAACGTATGGGTGTTAAAGGATGGAGCTGGGGTGGGGTCAGTTGTGGTTGGGTAGTAACCCACACTGACCGTTTCAAGGCGGCCTCCGCTGGTGCAGGCGTGTTTAGCTGGCAGGCCGAATCAGGACCAGGATTCAATTACGACCTCTCGCTCTGGTATATCGGTGGAAACGCATGGGAAAATCCGGAAGAGTGGCGCAGCCATTCCGCTCTGACGTATGTTAAAAAAGTAAAAACGCCGACGCTTCTACTTCATGGGTCACGCGATATGACCAGCAGTACAAACCAGAGCATGGTGTTCTATACTGCCCTGCGTGATTTAAATGTTCCCACCCGGCTTATCAAGTTTCCACGCCAGGGTCATGGCGTGCGTGAACCTCGCTTACGTCGTATTTTAATGAAAGAAGAGATTACCTGGATGCAAAAGTATGTTTTTGGAAAATGAATTTTAGCCTGCTTTCTTTACTACTGACTTTCCGGCAGCATATATCTTTTTTTGATTTCTTCCACCAGGCCTCTGTTTTTAGGCGACAGACAGTTTATAAGGAAAATCAACGTATCCTGGGAGTTTAAGTAACGGACAATTAGCGTGCGGAATCCCACCCAGGCTCCGCCATGGGAAACCACTCTTCCTTCACCACTAATTCCCCAGCCAAATCCATATGGGGCTGTTTTACCACTATTTAATCGCCCCGGGGTAAACATCATTTTGATGGTTTCTTTTTTTAATATCTTTTCCGTATAAAGGGAACGATCCCATTTAAACAAATCTTCAACCGACGAATGAATATTGCCGTCGCCTCTCATACCAT
>CBFDCH010000284.1:0-4338 GCA_965603235.1 uncultured bacterium
CCACTCTGATGAAAGTTATCCTGGGATTCTTAATCCCCGAAAAAGGAGACGGTAAGGTTCTCGATTTCAATATCAGGCGGGAATTTACCGTTATTAGAGAAAAAATCGGCTATATGCCTGAAATTGACTGTCTCATCCCGGGAATGGACGCAGTATCATTAACCGCCTACCTGGGTGAATTGAGCGGCATGCCCAAACAGGAAGCTATCAAACGGGCCCATGAAGTACTCTATTATGTGGGCCTGGAAGAATCAAGATACCGCAATGTTGATACCTATTCTGCAGGCATGAAGCAGAGGTTAAAACTGGCAACAGCCCTGGTCCATGATCCTGAACTCCTCTTTCTGGATGAACCCACATCCGGCATGGATCCCCAGGCCCGCAAGGAGATGCTCGAGCTGATCAGGGATATCTCCTCCAAGAAGGCCATGAACATGATCATTTCTTCTCATATCCTGGCTGACATTGAATCTACATGCGAGCAGGTTCTAATCATGAACAAAGGAAAAATTGTTTCTCAGCAGCGAGTGAAGGAGTTGGGCAATGGAGAAACATTTAATATTTATGAAATGAAAATTAAAGGAGATATGAACCAATTCAAGACCAAATTAAAGGAATGCCGCATCGAAGAGGATGAAAAAAAAATGTACCGCATCCATATTCCCAGCCACATCACCTCCGCCCATATATTCAAAACCGCATTAGAAGCCGGCGTGCAGGTCCGCCACTTCCGCCCCAGCAAAGTATCCCTGGAAGATGCCTTTGTCACAGCCATAGGAGAGGACAATGCCAATTAGGGAAAAAGGATATCACGCCTGGGAGGGCGAACTGAGGCAAAAAGGGATCAAATGGTTGCCCATTTTTTTTACAGGCATTAAAGCGGTTTTCAGAAAGAAAAAATCACGCCTCCTTTTTGCTTTCCCGACCACACTTTTTCTAGGTTTTTTATTACTGGCCTATGCTTTGTCAAAACCGGAATTAAAAATGTTTGAGAAGGCAATAAGATAGATAACCAGTGAAGCATTTTTTTTCAAAACGTTTTTTACCTTTGGCCCCCTTATTTTTGCCTTGTTATTAATCAGTTTTTTTGCTGGTGCTCATCTTATTTCAGGAGACTTGAAATTCAAATCCTTTACCCTCTACCTGGCTCGGCCATTAAGTAAATTCGACTATATCAAGGGAAAATTCTCTATTGTCCTATTTTATCTGTTGTTGTTTTCCCTGGTACCAGGCCTGTTGTTGATAGTGGCTAAATTTGTTTTAACCGGCGCCTTTAATATCCCACCCATGGTCATCGTTTCCGCCATTATCTTTCCCCTAATCATTGCATTCTTTTTTGCTTCAAACATTCTGATGTTTTCCTCTTTGAGTAAAAATCAAAAATTGGTGATCATTCTGTTTTTTGTTTTTTACTTCCTTTCAGACGCCATTGCCAATATTTTCGGTCATACCTTAAAAAATGATTATTTCTTTTTCTTATCTATTGAACAGAACATCAAGCAGTTTGGAACTTTTATGTTTAACACCAGGCCTGAATTTAATGCCCCGGCCTGGATTTCCGGTGCTATCCTGATCTCTTTAACCCTGATATTTATGGTCATCATTTCCTGGCGCTTGAAACGGGCGGAGGTATAAAGTGGAACTTGTACTTAAAGCTGACGAACTGTCCAAGTGGTACGGTAACATCCTGGGGATCAGTGAAATTTCCGCCGAAATTGCACCTGGCATCCAGGGCCTGCTGGGCCCGAATGGAGCTGGGAAATCAACATTCCTAAAAATTGCCTCCGGCCAGCTGAAACCCAACATCGGTACCATCCAAATCTTTAATGAGCCGGTATTTAACAACGCCAGGCTCTTTAAACGGGTCGGTTTTTGTCCGGAATATGACAGTTTTTACTCGGATATTTCCGGATGGGATTTTTTAATCTTTATTGCCCAGTTACATGGATTCAGGGGGAATGAAGCCAAAGCCAAAGCTGAAGAAGCCCTGGAAAATGTAGGTCTCTTTGACAGCAAAGATAAATTGGTGGCAGCCTATAGTATGGGTATGCGACAGCGGTTAAAATTGGCTTCCAGCATCCTCCATTCTCCAGAGCTGCTGATTCTGGATGAACCTTTACGGGGGGTCGATCCCTTATGGCGGGTGAAAATCATTCAAATGATTAGGGCGATGAAAAACGAGGGAAAAACCATTATTGTCTCCTCCCATATTTTGCCGGAAATTGAGGCCATGACCAATAATATCATTCTCATCCACCAGGGCAAGGTCTTTGCCCATGGAGACATCCAGGAGATACGCAACCTGATTGACAGCCATCCCCATAAAATTTCCATCCAGTGCAGCCAGCCCCGGCCCCTGGCCAATTTCCTGGTTAAGCACGATTTTGTCTTAAATGTCGAATTTGAAGATTCAGATAACCGGGTGGTCTTTAAAACCAATAACAGGGACCGGTTTTTTGACCGTCTGATGACATTGATTGTCGAAAAAAAAATTGAGATTGAAGAGATGATCTCACCGGATGACAACCTGCAGGCCGTTTTTGACTACTTAATCGGGAGATAGCCATGAGACAAGATATTGCCACAGTTTTTTCCTTCTTTTTCCGTACTGGAATAAAAAGTAAGCGGACCAAGTTATTTCTCATCTTTTCATTAATTCCGGCCATTATTTTTGTCATTTTTCAAATCATTAAAATCACCAACCCGGAAAGTAATTTACGGCTTCCACTTTTATATATTCGAATCGCATTCCCCTTTTACTTTCAACTCTACATCCAAATTCTGGCCCTCTTTTACGGTTCCACCGTATTGAGTGATGAGATCGACAATAAAACCCTGATCTACCTCACCACCTCGCCGATAAAAAAATCAGATATTCTTGTCGGTAAATTTACAGCCCACCTCTCCATAAGTGCCATTATTCTGACTATTGGATCATTGGGAACCTATATCATTGCCAATATTCCTGGTCTGTTTAACGGAGATGCGTTGAGTCTGCTATGGTCAACCACTCTCATTGCCCTCCTGGCTGTGTTGGCTTATAGTGCCCTTTTTCTGCTCGTAAGCAGTATGGTGAAAAAAACAATTCTCATCGGTATTTTTTTTATCTTCGGATGGGAAAAAGCGATGCAATTGTTCCCTGGTATCACCCAAAAACTATCAATCATTCACTGGATTAAATCTTTGCTGCCCACCAAATTGCCGCAAAAAGGGGGATTTTTATCCTTCAACCTTGAACCCTCATCAATCGTGGAATCGTTGATCGCTCTGATACTGATTTCCGTTGTGACCATCGTTCTCGCCTGTTACTTTTTCCAGAGCAAAGAATTCCTGTTGACAGATTCGGAATAATAAGCTGAGGATAGATTGGAGACTAAATCAATTCTCGAAGGCGGAGGACAAAAGTTCTTATTCCCAGCGAGCGACGAATCCCCAGGATAACCCGCATTCCCGGTTTTTTAAGTATTTGACGAATTTTTGGCAAATCTGAGATTTCCAGCCAGCGGCCATTTACAGACACAACCTTATCATACAACCTCAAACCCGCTCTGGCGGCAGGCGAACCGGGAATAATTTCATATATCCGAATCCCTGAAGACCAGCGATTTAAACCGAGGCGTAAACCGGAACAATTAACTAGGAAAGGCTCATTAAAAAATGTATTTGGGGTAATATATTAAATCGTTTTAGCAGAGAGTTCCCAATAACTCCTGCAAATTGGGGTAGGGAATTGGCTCCCTTCCGGGCACTGCTGCAGGCCACAGGAATATTATTAAAAACAAAAGGACCGAAAATGAATTGGGCGATTCGCCCCATGTGATTGGTATTCAGGCCTGAAGTCAGCCCAAAAAGATGAAACCGATAGCTTTTTTTAAATTTCTTGACAATTTTATTCTTTTTTATAAAAGGGGAATTTAGAACCACATTAAGACTTGCCCCGGTATCAAAAATGAATTCTCCCTGCAATTGTTCACCGTTGGGGAGGCTCAATCGGGCGTTCACAATGGGGAGTTTTAATGGTGAAATGCGTACAGGAAATTCTTGAGCCTGCCGATCCTTCTGCCACCTGGAATTATTCGAATATACCTGGATTATTTTACGGTTATAATCAATGTATATCGGTGACATTTCAAGGAGAGAATTGCCTAGAATTCCGTCTACTTTTCGGCCAATTCTAAAGTTTAAGTGGTTGAGGGAAGTACTCACAAGAGCAATTTTTTGCATGGCCAGAGTGCCAGTGATCAATCGATTGTTGGGAAAATAGGCGACTCTCTTTTCTCCATCCGCCCCCATGGCTCGGCCAATCTCTCCTTTCTCCAATCCCAATCTTGACTGCAG
>CBFDCH010000285.1:0-4332 GCA_965603235.1 uncultured bacterium
CGCCATGCTACCCATGATAAATCTAAAAATCTTCATTCCCTGGGATTTAATATTTGGCTCAGGTATGCAGATACTGGGATCATTACTGGCTGTTGTTACTGTGACCTGGTGTGTGAAACGTTCCCGTGCCCTGAAAGAAATGGCTGAGGGGAGTGGAAAGCCATTCTCCCGAATTCTCTATTGGTGGATGCGCCTGGTAATTCCAGCCGCCATTTTGTTTGTCGGTATCAACTGGCTTCTGGAAAATATTTTTTAATGACCCACCCACCATCCCCGAGGAGGTTAGGATAACCCAAGTATGTTTGCATAATCTGGGAATTTAATTTAAAATAGTACCTCCAAGTGCTGCCATTATGAAAAGGAACAGATTAACAGGAGGGTTAATGGCGAAAATTAAAATCACAGTAGAGCGAATTGAAGGTTATTGCAATCTGAATATGTTGGTTGGAGACCAGTTCTTTGTGGAGGGTTCAAAATTATCCATTCCTGATGGAAAGTATATGTGTATGTGGGCTTTACAAGCCATGATGCCTGTTTTGCCAATTTTGGGCGAAAAGGATTCACTCCCAAAAGGACATTGGGTAAGGGAAGTAAAACACTTCACCTGTCCCGATCCCAAGGGCCGGGTGATTTATCGCTTGGAAGTGGTTGAATAATGCTTGAAATAGATATCAGCAAATGCACTGGCTGTCGTCGTTGCGAGGTTGCCTGCTCCTTTTATCATAGCGGCAAAATTGGCAGACGGATATCCAGAATTAAAGTGGTCTCAGTATACCATCAGGGGATTGATGGCGCTGTGGCATGCAGGCAATGCAAGGAACGGTTTTGTATGCCGTGTCCTGAAAACGCCCTTAAGATTGGAGAAATGGGCCAGATAGTAGTCAGCCCGACAATCTGTACACTTTGCGGTAGTTGCGAACAGCGCTGCCCCATTGGGGCTATAGAGATTTTCAATGACCTGGTATATGTGTGTGATTTATGTGGAGGCGCCACAAAATGTGTTGATGCCTGCAACCAGGGTGCTATTTCATTCAAAAGAAAAAACAAGAAACGCCCCACACTCAAAGCATTCAAGGTTAAGAATTCCAGGCTAAATCCAGGTCAGAAGCGTCATAATTATATCCATGAGTTGGGGAAAAAATTGCGCAGGGCATGGGGAAGAATAAATGCTTAAATTTGGCTACGGCGGCAGGGTGCTTCGCATCGATCTGAGTGAACGTCGGTTTGAAATTAATCATCTGGAAAAAAGCTGGATAAAGAACGTGGTAGGCGGCAGAGCAGCCAACAGCAAGCGGTTGCTGGAAGAATTGGCGCCTGATTGCGATCCCCTGGGTCCTGACAACTTATTGATATTCGGTGTAGGGCCGCTGACAGGAACAAATTTGCCTGCATCGGCTTATTTTACTGTTTCGTCAAAATCACCTCTTACCGGAATATTGGGAGATTCAGCCGCCGGTGGTCACTTTGCAGCGGAGATGAAGTCGACTGGATTTGATCAAATAATAATCCATGGCAGTTCTGATAATCTCCTATACCTGTTAATCCGGGAAGATGGCGTGAAATTTATTGATTGCCAACACCTGGCAGGGAAAAATATTCTGCAAACAACAGCAATTATCAGAGAGGAAAATAAAAATTATTCCCTGCAGGTAGCTGCCATTGGACCGGCAGGTGAAAATAAAGTACTTTTTTCCTCTATCGTCTCCAGTGGGAATCGGGTAAATGGCCGCACCGGTATGGGGGCGGTAATGGGCGCAAAAAACATAAAAGCAGTGGTTGTGACAGGTGATCAACCGGTCGATATCCACGATCCTTTAGCCTATAACAAAATGGTGGATGAGATTGCCGGGAATATTTGCCGCCATGAGGAGTTTCATAAACGGCATCAACTAGGAACAACCATGTTGATGAATGATTTAAATGGTATTGGGATATTGCCCACCAATCATTTTTTAAAGGGCACCTGTGACTATATATCACATATATCCGGTGAGCAACTGGCTGACCTGTATAAAGTTAAGAATAAAAGTTGCTTCAATTGCAACCTCCATTGTTCACGATATTATATTTGCGGTGACATTGAAGCAGAAGGACCTGAATTTGAGACTTTATGTGGCTTCACTTCTCGTATAGGATGTTCTGACCTGGCTTTTGCCCTGGAGATGAATTACACCTTAAATCAGATGGGATTGGATTCATTGGCTGTCTGTGAAATTGTAGGCTGGCTGATGGAGTGCCAGCAAAAGGGTTTGATTGCTGCTCAGGATTTGGGTGGCATTTCCCTTAAATGGGGAGATACAAACGCAGTCCGAAAATTGGTTCATATGATAGTTTACAGAGAAGGGGTGGGGGAGGATTTGGCTTCCGGAGCTACCCGGTTTTCTAAAAATTTCGGCGAGGAAGCACAAAAACTGGTGATGCAGGTTAAAGGCCTTGACCTAATCTGTGGCGATCCCCGGGGAATCAAGGCATATGGTTTAACCTATGCCATTGCTTCACGGGGAGCAGATCATTTGCGGGCTGAGCCATACTTTGAATTAAGCAACCGTTTTGACGTTGCCAGGGCGCGGTTCGGTACTGAAAAAGCGGCTGACAGACTTTCAGAGGAAGGCAAAGCAGCTCTTGTGACCTATTCAGAAAGGATTGCCTTGTTAACAGACTGTCTCACAATCTGCAAAAATATCGGTCTATGTATGGATGTGATCAATTTAGAAAACGGGGCCCGCTTACTCTCTGCGGGAACGGGGCTGGACTATTCCCCGGAATACCTGGATACTATTATGGCCGATGCGATCCAGCGTGATTATCAATTAAACAAGAAATTTGGTTTAAAAAAAGAAGATGATACCCTACCGGAACGCTTTACCAAGGAGCCTCTCCTGGATGGCCCAACTAAAGGTTCTGTGGTTAATATAAAAAAAATGGTGTCCGAATATTATCACCTCCATTCCTGGGAGTAAAATATCTATGGCAAAATTTTTTACGCTAAGGAGAACTTATGATCCGCGAATACGGCTGTGACGATACTGTTTTAACCCATTACACGTGTTATCGAACCGATCAAAAAGTTCCGCTGAACGGCCATCTATCCGCCAACCCCTGGTCCCAGGCCCCGATATCCAACCGCTTTGTTGATCTTGTTGATGGAAAACCCGGATTTCTTGATACCCGAATGGCGATGCTCTGGGATGACACTGCCCTTTATGTGGCCTTTTGGGTGGAAGAACCAAACATTGAAGCCCACTACACTCAAAGAGATTCCAGGATTTATCTGGAAAATGATGTGGAAGTTTTCATTGCCGGAGAGGATTGTTATTACGAATTCCAGATCAATGCTTTAACCACGGTTTATGAAGTTTTTTATATATGGCAGGATTCCTATACAAAAGGGAGCCGGTTCGATTGTCCGCAATTTGATTTATTTTCCAGAAAAGTTGATATGTTGGGCGGTTTCCAGGATGCCACGCGTTATGGCAGACATCCCCGCGGCGCCAGATGGGCTATCCGGGATTGGGATTTTCCGGGATTAAAAACTGCTGTCTACCTGGATGGCTCTCTAAATGATCCTGCTAATATTGACCGGGGCTGGCGAGTGGAAATTGCCTTTCCATGGTCAGGGATAAAAATTTTAAATCCTGGCCGGGCCTGGCCGCCACTGGATGGTGATATCTTGAGGATGGATTTCTCCAGGTTTGAAAAGTTGGAGTTTAATGGCGTGGAAGCTGATCCACACCCTGGATGGGCATTAAATAAACATGGAGTATATGATTCCCATATACCCGAATGTTTCTCATATGTCCACTTTTCCAGACAGCTGGTGCGGAAGATCCACAAACAGGCATAAAATTGGTTCTACGGGAAAGAAGGAGTGTGACATGCGCATAATAAGTAAACATAAGTGTGAGACTAAAACGTTCGATTGTTTGGTTTTTCCACTTTTCAAGGGGAAGGGTTTTTCCGATTTGTACGATGACTATCCGGAATTGGCCTTACTGGTTAAGAAATATAAGTTCAAAGGAGAAGCCAAAGATGCTTTTTGCTGGTTTTCCAGTTCCCTGAATAAATGGCTTATGTTGGCGGGTGGAGGAGACTACCGTGATTTAAACGATATCCGTAAATGTGCCAAGGGAATAATGGGCCTACTCAAAGATCATCCTATTAGTAATGTTCTGATACAGTTTAGTCAGATCCTGCCACTTGATGAACTATTAATGTCGAATTTTATTGATTTCATACTATTGAATCATTACAAATTTGACAGCTATCTGTCTTCGAAACAAAAAAATTCTATAAAAAAGATGGCGGTCTGCTTTAGGGGAAAAATCCAATTGC
>CBFDCH010000286.1:0-4326 GCA_965603235.1 uncultured bacterium
AGGATATCCACGATTTCCGTTTTAAAATCCATCCGCTCACCAAAGCGAATATACATGCGCAGCAGCATTTCCGCCCAGTCCTGGCTCTCAGTGCCGCCGGCCCCGGGGTGAATACTCAAAAAGGCATTGTTGCCATCACTCTTGCCACTCAGATAATTCTTAATCTCAGCTTCTTCAACAAAGTTAGAAAATTTCAGCAACTCCTTTTCCAGATCTTCTTGTAAACCGGGATCTTCTTCTATCAGCAGAAAATAGGTTTCAATTTCCTCGATCTCATCACCCAAACGTTTGCCCAGTTCAAGATAACTCTCCAAAACTTTTTTCTCTTTCAGCAGGGCAGCCGATTGTTTGGGATTATCCCATATATTAGGTTCAGCCAGTTTTTTTTCTATTTCTTCTACTTTTTCTGTTTTCTTGTCCAGGTCAAAGATACCCCCGTAAATCAGAGGCTTTCTTTCGCAGCTCATCAAATTTGCTCTTTAAATCAACCAGTTCCATATGCCAATTTTACTCTGATTCCCAGCCGTCGTCAAGGATGAGAAAGGTGTGGACGGCGGGATCTCCTAAAACATATCAAGTAAAGGGGACAGGTAACAAAACAACTGGAAATTTATGCAGATCTATTCGTTGATTTTAACCGCCTCATCATCACCCTGCAGAGTATGCATAACCATTTTAACAACCTGGCCCTTTTTGTTCATAACAATCGTAAAATAAGAAAAGGAGTTTTTATAGAAAAATTCTGTTTCAGATGCGGCAAAGACCCTCATTTTACGTCCGCCTGAACGTTTGGTAAACAGCTTGTCCCCATCCCGGATAACTTTTCTGGATTGGGTTTCGGATATTTTATAGGTACCCACCACCCGATCCAGTTTATGGGAGGGCAATTTAACGGCTTTTTTAGGTTTGTATGGATCGCCCAGAAGAATAAGGGCAATTTGCTGGGCCATAAAAGTCGGCCTGATCTTTTGACCCACACAATTGGAGAGTACAGTGATAAAAATTTCTTTTTCAGGTAAATACATGGCATAGGTGATGAATCCATTGATCCCGCCTCCATGAGAGATCAGGGAGTTTCCCTTGATTTTGGAAATTGAAAATCCAAATCCGTAACCGGTGTATTCACCATTATTCAAGCTGCCCGAAGTTAACATGGCTTTGAGAGATTTTGCCGATATGAACCTGCCGCTGAACAAAGAACGGGACCACCGATAGAGGTCATCAACAGTGGATAATAACGAACCGGCCGAATAGGGCTGGGTCATACTTAAATAATCGGCATTAATAAACCCATTTCCCTTCTTTTGATATCCAGAGGCCCGATTGAGGATGATCCTGCTGTGACTGCCATGAAAGGAATTTTTCATACCCAGGGGATCAAAAATTCTCTGGCGAATGAATTTCCGATAGGTTTTGCCCGATACTTTTTCAATAATCGCACCGAGTAAAAAATATCCCGAATTATTATATAAAAACCGCTCACCCGGCTTAAAATCTACCGGCTCATTTTTAAAAACATCAATCATTTTTTGAACCGTCAGATCCGTTTTCATTAACGGCCTCCATTTGGCCATACTTGTATAACTTTTAATACCAGACGTATGATGCAGGAGATGTTCAATGGTGACAACATCCCCATTGATTGGATATTTGGGGAAAAATTTTTTTAAGGGATCAGACAGTGAAATTTTGCCTTCATCCACCAGCATCATAATGGCGGTGGCGGTAAACTGCTTGGTGATTGATCCAATCCTAAAAACCATTTGGGGCTCAATCTTAACTCCCAATTCCATATTTGCCATCCCATATCCGCCTTTAAAAATCACCTTGCCCCTTTCGACCACCAGGACAGCCGCACCCGGTTCATCGGACAAATAGGATTCTTTAAGCACTCGATCAATGTTCTTTACCTGCTGCTCAGTATCAAATTTCTTATTATCAGAAGCCGCTAAAAATGTGACTAGAAAAAAAGTTATTAGAAGCCCAACCCATTTGTTTGATCTATTTTTTCTCAATTGATACCTCCGTTTTTAAGATTGTTACGAAACCCGCGAACAAAAAGTTAAAATCAGAGATTGGCGCCTGTCCCCTTTTTTTTATTATTATTTCTTTTTAGGGCTGTAACCTTTTTCAGATTTTCAGGTCTTTGCATATATACGACAAAATCGGGAAAATAAAAAATGTAAGAAAATGAACATTTTAACACTGAATGAACAAACTCTCCTCATTGTCATATGGAGTCTTAAAGACAATGCTTATGGGGTGACAATTATGGAAAAATTTCAGGAGATATCCCGGAAAGAAATTGTTTTTGGCACCCTTTACAACTCCCTCGGGAAGTTGGAAAAAAAGGGTTATGTTGAAAACAACATTGGAGAGCCCACCCCCGAAAGGGGAGGGAAACGCAAGATTTTCTACTCTGTTTCACCAAAGGGGATGGAAGCCCTACAGAAAACCAAAGAATTTCAGATGGTACTGTGGAAACAGATACCGGATCTGGCAGTCAATACTAAGAATCATGACAAATAAAAAGACCCCGGAACCACCCCGCCTGGCCCAATGGCTTTTATCTTACATGCCGGAATATGAGGAGAAATTTTGTGCCAGTGGCGATCTAAACGAGTTTTATCAGAAACTGTGTCAAACAGATGGCAAAAAATACTCTGACCGCTGGTATTGGAAACAGGTGCTTTTCAGTTTCATCCCTTATTTTCCATTTATGATCAAATGGAGGTTTATCATGTTAATCAATTATATTAAAATCATCTGGCGGAATATTCTTCGACAGAAATTATTCTCATTTATTAACATTGGAAGCTTGACTATTGGTCTCGCCTGTTGCCTTCTGATCCTTATGTTTATTCAGGATGAGTTCAGCTATGATCGATTTCATAACAATGCCGATCGCATTTTCAGGGTTGTGGCCTCCACTTCCAAGGACCGGATACCCACCAACGCCAATGGCAGTTTCGGGTACGGACCCCGAATGAAGGCGGAATTCCCGGAAGTTTTGGACTATGTCCGTATTCGGAAAATGGGGCAGGGTGTCAAGCGATACCTTGGATATAAGGAGAAAAAGTTCTATGAGGAGTGGCTCTTTTTTGCCGAACCTTCTATTTTTACAGTATTTAATTTTCCATTAATCAAGGGAAATCCCGATACGGTACTATCCGAACCCAATACCATTGTTTTAACAGAGGATATGGCCAGGAAATATTTTCAACATGAAGATCCACTGGGGAAAGTCATCGAAGCGGATCCCTACAATACCGGGAAACTTATGCATTTTCGTGTGACAGGTATTGCCGCCAATGTTCCCAAAAATTCCCATCTCCACTTTGATTTTTTGGCTTCTTACCAGAGTCAAAAGGACGATACCGACAATTTCTCAGGATTTTGGCAGCACTATACTTACGTTTTGTTGAATAAAGCCTCCTCCGCCAAAATGATTGCTCCCAGGTTGTACGATTTTATAGAGAGACATTTTCAGAAAAATCCATGGTACACCATTAGTCTGCAGCCCCTTCTGGATATTCACCTCCGCTCCCGATTGAGATCTGAAGTTCAGCCGCCGGGAGATATAAATACAATTTATATTTTTTCAATTATAGCAGTTTTGGTATTGATTATTGCCTGTATTAATTTCATCAACCTCAACACCGCCCGTTCGATCAAACGGTCCAAGGAAGTGGGTTTGCGCAAACAATGTGGAGCCAGAAAGGGACAATTGGCCTGGCAGTTCTTAAGTGAATCACTGGCTTTTGGTTTTATCGCCATGATTGCTGCAGTGGGCATAACCTGTCTGTTGCTTCCTGTGATCAATCATCTGTCTGACAAGAACCTGTCCATGGGAATTATCCTGAATCCTTCTATTATCCTGATTTTGATTTGTCTGGGATTTTTTGTGGGCCTTTCAGCAGGTATTTACCCGGCCTTCTGCCTCGCATCCTTTAAACCTGTCATTTCTTTAAAGTCAGGATCGGGCCCAAGGAGTGGAAGATCAATACTGCGGAAAGGATTGGTTACCTTCCAGTTCATCCTTTCCACCGGAATGATTTTTGCCGCCCTGATTGCTCTCAAGCAGATGGATTACATTCGTACCAGGAGTCCCGGTTATGACAAGGATCAGATCATTGCCATTTCCCTTAACAAGGATATCCGGTCCAATTACCAGGCAATAAAAAGAGAATTGCTGCTCAATCCGGCCATTGAATATACCAGCACTTCATCACATGTTCCCACCCGGGGGAGTGGCCATTTATATTTTAAATTTGAAAAACGGCTGAAGAATATCACCCAGGTTGTTTATTTTATAGATCGTGACTT
>CBFDCH010000287.1:0-4314 GCA_965603235.1 uncultured bacterium
GCAAAGATAAAGTAGATAATGGAGATCTGCCCGGCCTGGTGATCTGGCATTGGCTGGATAGACGCATGCAATCAATGCAGCAGGTGCAGGAAAGACGGGATAAAAATTTCAGCTTCCTGGCCATATACCGAACCAAGGAGAAAAAACTCATCAGGCTGGCAGATGAGAACTTGAGACAGGTGACAGCCGCGCCAAAGGAAAAATACGCCATAGGCCTGGACGATTTGCCTTACCGTCTGGACGGCACCGTAAACATGGTGACAGGCAAGCGGCAGCTGGCAGTTAAAAAATGCCGCTGGTATTTTGGCGCATCCCCGGCGGGTACCCACTTCCTCTATTTTCAGGACGGCCACTATTTTACCTATAACATGATGACCCACAGGTCCTACAATATTACCTCTCAGACGGCCACTACCTTTGTGGATGAAGAGAATGATATGAATGTGGTTAAACCACCGGTCAGAGCTCGTACCTTCGGCTGGGTGAAGGGTGGCAAATCATTGATATTGTATGACGGCTGGGATGTGTGGCATGTCCCGACTCACGGCGGTAAAGGTGTGAATCTGACGGTAACCGGCAAGAAAGAACGAATACACTACCAGATGAGGTTTGTCCTGAATAGGGAAGAGAAGGGTATTGACCTGGCGAAAGTGATCTATCTGTGGGCCCATGGAGAATGGACCAAAAAGGGTGGTATTGCCCGACTGGACAGGGGCAAACCCGGGGCCAAGATGTTGTTGTGGGGGGATGCGTTTTTCTCTTCACTGGCAAAGGCCAAAGGGGCCAATGTTTACATTTACAAACGTGAAACTTTTAAGGATAATGCTGATATATACGTAGCCAATGGATCCCTAAAGAATGGGACAAAGATAACGGCGCTGAATCCGCAGCAGAAAAAGTTCCTATGGTCATCAGGGGCGAAGCTTGTTAATTATACCAGTGATAAAGGAAAAAAATTGCAGGCAGCGTTGTATTTACCCGCCAATTACAAGCCTGGCAAGAGGTATCCTACCATAGTCTATATTTATGAAAAATTATCAATGCGTCTGAACCGCTATTTTGTGCCCAGTGCCCGGGGATTTAACAAATCGGTGTACACCAGCAATGGCTATGCAGTGCTGATGCCGGATATTATCTATCAGGTGAATGATCCCGGAATGTCCTCGGTATGGTGTGTTTTACCTGCCATAAGGGCTGCGGTTGCTGATGGGATTGTTGATGGCGACCGGGTGGGTATCCATGGCCACTCCTGGGGCGGATATCAAACCGCCTTTTTAATCACCCAGACCGATCTGTTCAAGGCAGCAGTGGCCGGGGCGCCCCTGACCAACATGATCAGCATGTACAGTTCCATTTATTGGAACAGCGGTTCGGCAAATCAGCCGATTTTTGAGAGCAGTCAGGGTCGGTTTTCCGGTGGCTATTGGGAAAACATTGAGGCTTATGCCAGGAACTCACCGGTTTATTTTGCTAACAGGGTAAAGACCCCGTTGATACTGCTGCACAATGATAAGGATGGGGCCGTGGACTGGAACCAGGGCATCGAGTATTTTAATACCCTGCGTCGTTTAAAGAAACCGGTGGTGATGCTGCAGTACAAAGGTGAGAATCACGGCCTGCGCAAATCCCCCAACCAGATCGATTACACCATAAGGATGAGAGAGTTTTTTGACCATAATCTCAAAGGCAAACCCGCTCCCAAGTGGCTGAAAGAGGGTATTCCCCACCTGAAACATAAAAAGCATATTGAAGAACGCGCCAAAACCTGGCAGAAAAAGATGGCTGACAAATCTAAAAAGCAACAGAAAACCAAAAAGAAAAAAGGACAACAAAAAAAGGGAAAAGGAAAATAACCGGATAAAATTATTGAAATTTTTGACCTGGGAAAATCAGGTTGTATATGGCTGGCATTTTGATTTTTATGCGGTCAAGAATAGCTGCAGTAAGTATCCTTTGTGAAAATGGAATCCGTTTTACAAATTCTACATGCCGGTTGGTTTGCCGTCCGTACTTATAGGCAAAGGGAAATTCGCCATTCTTATCAATTTGAGCGTCTTTCAGGCCTCGGTTGGGCACAGAAATAAAAAACTGACTCTGCTTATTGCGGGTCCTTCCCCACAACCTATGTTTGCTCAGGTGACTATGGAGCTGGACAGCCAGGGCATTGGCCGGATCAATTATTGTTAGTTTCTCGCCGATGATTAGATCGTACTTTTTATTTAGCTGCTTAAGATACAAAAAATGGTCTTTAATCTCTTTGGAAAAAAATGGGTAGTGGGTGCAGCCGAGAATGATAATAGTTATTTTGCCTTCGGGAAATTTATTGGCCGCATTAATTACCAGGTGGGTGACATGGTATTTGATATAATTGGCCACAGAGTTGAGCTCAACCTCAATGATTTTACCCTGATTGTCCTTTTTGATTAGTAATCCTGCCTTCCCGGAAAAGTTATATTGACGCCAAAGTTTGATGTCAACGGTGTGTTGAGGATGATGCAAACCGGGTCCGAAATATCTCTCCCTGCCGCGTACCTCCCTGGCCCTGGGATTGATGTAATTTAAATCACCGTCTATGGCAGCGGCCAGGCCAAAACCGGCCTGCTGGATGACATTTACTTTTATTTTGCCGACTGATCCGGCAAATTTGCGGATTGCCCGGGGGTACCCCTGGGTGGAACAGGTCCCCTGGGTTGCCATGACCCCGATAATGGGCTGCTTCTCTTTTCCGGTCAGGGATTCTATACCACTCTTGGATCCGGCATTGATAATTCCCAGAAGGGGAAGTTCCAGGTTCCAATACTCAAGAGCTTTTTTTGCCAAATCCAGGCCAAAGGCAGTGGCCGTATTGCAGGCAATAACAATGGCCTTAACCGGTTCCTTATCTACTTTTAAGGTACCGGCATCCGGGGCCATGAAGTATTTGTTGCCTAGCAGGAATTGCACATCCTTTATCACCAGTTCCCGTAAAAAATCGGCTTTTCCCTCCGCCTCATAACGGCCGTAAGGCATGTTGGCCTTGTCTCCCAGGTAAATAAATGATTCATCCTGAAAATCGGGGATGCCGTCAGGTCCCGGTTGTTTTGTTTTATTGTTGTAGCGGTCAATCTTTATAATCGAATCGAGTACCGTTAAACCGCCGGTACCGGAATCAAAGATACCAATGGGCAAAGGATTTCTCTGCATAGGGTATTTGTTGAAATTTATAAAAAATGGGCTCTCCCTATTGCTATTGATCTCTGAAATGATCTTAAATTTAGCGATATCGGTGTCAGGAGTCTTTGCCCATTGAGGTACGGAAAAAACAACGAACAAACAAAAAATTACTCCAGGGATTAACAATCGGGTATTCATATTTTAATCCTATATTTATAAATCAACCAAATCAACCTGTTTTTATTTCCGGCACAGACAATCAATAGTATTGAGATCGGATTTTGATTATTTAGCCGGTTTAGATTTACCCATGGTTGTAGAGAGAAGCAGGGTCAGGCCCGCTACGATTAACAGAATGGGTACCAGCGGGACGCCGGGTTTGAAGATTTCCCAGAGTGCACCCAGAAAAAAAAGTATCCCGATCAATAGCCAGAATCCCTCAAACTTCAGACCATTGTACTTGCGGGTAAATTGACCTCCCAGAGTAATGACACCCACACCCAGCAAGCCAACGCTGACTTCGAGCTTTAAAAGGTAGGCCACGCCAATCCACAAAAAAAAGAGTCCCCAGGCGCCGGTTGAGATTTTATCTCCCTTGCTTTTACCAGTCGATTCTTCCTTCCGTTCTACTGATGCTTCAGTACTTTTTATCTCTTCCTGATTTTCCATGAATAACCTCCCAACGCTTGTTTTTTACCACAAACAAGAAAAATAGGCAAAGGAACACATGGATCAACCGGTGGCGTCTCATTTGTATCCACCGGTTTTTTGTTTTACAATGTATTTTACCATCATAGGAGATGCAATCCCCAATGGCAAAAATACCTACCAAGAAACGTAACCTGGGACTGTGGATGTGTACTGCCCTGGTGGTGGGCAACATGATCGGCTCCGGAATTTTCATGCTGCCGGCTTCCCTGGCTGCTTTTGGCAGCATCAGTATATTGGCCTGGCTCTTTACCGGTGCTGGAGCCATATTGTTGGCTGTGGTTTTTTTTCGTCTCAGCCGCCGGTCTCCAGGGGTTGGCGGGCCATATGCCTTTGGCAGGGAAGTATTTGGTGATTTCACCGGATTTGTGGTGGCCTGGGGCTATTGGATTTCCATCTGGAGCGGCAATGCCGCCATTGCGGTAGCTCTGGTCAGTTATCTATCCGTATTTT
>CBFDCH010000288.1:0-4302 GCA_965603235.1 uncultured bacterium
AGGTATACATTTCCAATTTCAAACAGCCTTGGGTTGACAGACTCTTTTCCATATTCTCAATTAGCCTTCTGATAATGCCCTGTTGACGGAATTGTTTTTTACAATAGATCCAGTATATGGTGAAGACATGACGGAACACCCAGCCGAACAAAAAAGCCACCGGCTCTTCTCCCTCTATTGCGACAAACAATCTGGCCTGTTTTTCCTGGCAGAGCTCCTGCAAGGCCTGCTGGGTAAAATTGGCCTTCAAGGCTCTACGAATCTCCTCTGTTTCATTGACATATAATTCATCGATTAAAGCGACCATCATCTGGTTAATATGATCACAGTCCTGGGATTTTGCCTTACGAATTCTCATTTTTTATTATCCCCAATTCCTTTTCCGCCAATAAACCGTCCGGCTTATTGTTGGTCCGATATTGATCCTTTAGCTGGATCAGCATTTCATGGGCATTTTTAAACCCCAGCCGCCTGCCGTAATTTTCTATGCAGAAGGAGTGGACCTCCACAAATGAGAATCCCGGCCAAAGTAAGGCCTGGCGGATACATTTTTGCAGATGATGAATGTGAAAGGCTGAACTGCGAGCATAAAAGTGCCTGGGATTGGCGGTCAGGATCTGCTGGGTATTGATGGGGAAATAGAGGTTACCCTCCGGGCTGGTCAGGGTTTTGGCTCCATAGGGGGTGGTGGGAGCCATCTGTCCGCCGGTCATCCCATAAATTTGGTTGTTGACGCAAATGACGGTGAGATCAATGTCCCGGCGGGCTGAATGGAGCAGGTGATTGCCGCCAATGCCGGTCAAATCACCATCGCCACTGAAAACAATAACTTTCAACTTCGGATTTCCACGCTTGATCCCTTCGGCAAGTGGCAGTGCCCGGCCATGGGTGCTGTGAACTGAATCAAAATCCAGATAACCGGCTGCCCGGCCGCTGCAGCCAATACCGGAAACTGCTGCCATATCTTTTTTGCTGATATTCATGGCTTCCAGTGTAAATACCATTTGTTTAAAGATCATGCCAATGCCACAACCCGGGCACCAGGTGGTGGGCATACGCGGCCATTTGACATAATCCTTATAACTCATTAAGCCACTCCTTTATCTCTGCCAATCTGATTTTTCCTCCCAGCACGGGAAGCGATATGACCTCCCGTTTCAATACCCGCTCTATCTCTCCGGCATATTGTCCGTCATTCATCTCAATCACCACAATCCGCTTGTATTGTTTCGCGATCCCAGTCAGTTCGGTGTCCAGGATCGGGAAGAGGGTGATGGGCTTGAATATTGAATACTCTTTTTTTAAAGGTAAAATAACCCTGAAGGTGATGCCATAGGCGATTAGCAAAGTTTCAGCCCCCGCTTTCTCGATATAATCGTAATAACGGTGGTTCGCTGCCACGGCAAATGTTTTTGATTTTGACTCCGCATACCATTCCCGGTAATAGGCCGAATCTTTTGTCTGCGGCACACCCTCCCTGGAGAGGAGTCCGGTGAAGTGACGGTTGCCTTCACCCAGCGGGGCAAGTGACCTGTTTTTGATATCAACAGGCAGTGTTTCCAGGTCCACAGTTTCAGCCAAATGAGCCAGAAATCCATCACTCAAAAGAATGACAGGGCTGTTGGTTTCCTCGGCAGCGTTGAACGCTTTTATGGTGTAGGTATAACATTCTTCCACTGAGCTGGGATACAAAACAATGGCGGTGTAATCTCCGTGGGAGCCGGATTTGGCCTGGAGAATATCGCCCTGAGCGGGCAAGGTGGGCATGCCGGTAGAGGGTCCCACCCGCTGGACATTAACCACCACCAGGGGTACGCCCATCATGTGAGCCAGGCCAATCCCTTCCTGTTTTAAGGACATGCCTGGTCCGGAAGTACTGGTCATGGCTTTGCAGCCTGCCAGGCTGGCACCAATGGACATATGGATGGAGGCAATCTCATCCTCAGCATGGACGAATTTGATCTCATCTCCCTTTTCTGCCAGAAAGTGCATGATTTCTGAAGCAGGAGTAATGGGATAAGCTGCAAAGAAAGTCATACCAGCTTGCAGCGCTCCCAGGGCAATGGCCTCGTTTCCCAATACCAACCGTTTCATTTTTTTCCCTTCACTTCAATGGCAAAATCGGGGCAATATTTCATACACATCTGGCACTGGATACACTTTTTGGCTGACACCATTTGATCAAGTTCAAAACTCAAGTTCTGAACCGGGCAGATAATAATGCAGGTGTAACAATGTTTGCAATAATCTGGCAGCCAATGGATAACCGGGTCAATTCTCCGCTTTCTTGCAGTCATGGAATAACCGTTGATTTTATTATACTGTTGATTGGCAGGAGTTTCAATACAGTATGCAAGTTATTTTAGCAAGGTATCCTGCGGGTGCATGGTGGCAGCAGGGCTCCGGGTTCGGAAGGATCGAGCGGTTTATTTTCAGCACACTCTACTGGATCGCAGCAGGTTTGACAGACCCGTTTATATGCCTTAAATCCCTGCAGTTTTATCCGCGGGGTTAGAAAACTCCCTTTAACAGGTTCCTCTTTATTAAGATCAGTGGTGAGATATTTTTTGTTGTCATCCGGGAATACGGTTACCACCACCGCATCCGGCCCAAGATCGTTCTGGATTTTGAGGGCTCCCAGGAAGTTGGCTCCCGCTGAAATGCCAACACCGATCCCCAGATTCTGCGCCAATTTCTGCGACATGATAATGGCATCCCCATCATCAACCGCAATAATTGGGTCCAATTCCTGCAGATCTACTATCGGGGGAATAAATTCATCTGATATTCCCTGTATCCGGTGTTTACCCACTTTATGGCCGGTGGACAATGTCGGTGAGTTGGCAGGCTCCAAAGGGTGGATGAAAATATTGGGATTCATTGTTTTTAAAAATTTCCCCACACCCATGATGGTACCACCGGTTCCTACTCCAGCCACAAAGGCCTCCGGTTTTAAGGAGTGGAATCTAAGCTGCCACCAAATTTCAGGGCCTGTTGTCTCTTCATGGGCCTTGATGTTATTGGTATTGGAAAATTGTCGGGGTAAAAAAATATCACTGGAATTTTTTGCCATCTCTTCGGTTTTCTGAATACTTCCCCTAAACCCTCCCTCATCCTTGGTTACCAAATGAATTTCCGCACCCAGGCTCTTGATCAGGTTAAGCCTTTCCTGACTCATCCAATCCGGCATAAATATGGTAACCCGGTGCTGGAGTGCTCTGCCCACCGCGGCGATAGAGATGCCGGTATTTCCAGAGGTTGCCTCAACGATGTGGTCATGGGCTTTGATAGTTCCATGTTGATAGGCATTCTGCAAAATATACAGGGCCATGCGATCCTTGATGCTGCCGGTCATGTTTAGATTCTCAGCTTTGGCATAAATGGTACGCAGCCTGCCTTCAAATTCGAAGTCAATAGCCAGTAGTGGTGTGTTACCTACCAGACATTTAAGACCGGATATGGTGTAGTTAAGTTTTTTCGTTGTCACAATGGCCAGCTCCTTCTTGAATGATTTAAATATAACTGGTTAAGTTTAATATTACTATTTTTTTTCATTTTTTTAAAGAGATAAATTGAAAAAAATAGATATAAAGTTTATAATGTTTACTTATATGGTGAACATTAAAGGAGAAAGTAGATGAAATTATCAACAAAATGCCGGTACGGTACCCGGGCTGTTGTTGAGATTGCCAAAAATTACCAAAAAGGACCAACCAAAAGGAAAGATATCTCGGCCGCCCAGGAAATAAATGATTCTTATCTGGAAAATATTTTAATTACTCTTAAAAACAGGAATATAATCGGCACTATCAGGGGAGCGAAGGGAGGATTTGTGCTTCGTAAACCTCCGTCAGATATTACTGTACTTGAAATTGTAGAAGCATTGCAAGGAGACCTGGAGCCTGTAGATTGTCTCGGTAATCCCGATTTGTGCAACCGCTCCAAAGAGTGTGTCACCCGTCCCATCTGGGAAAAAATGAAGGTCGCACAGCGGGAGTCACTGAGCGGCATAACCGTGCAGGACCTGGTTAAACAGTCGGGCAAATGAACACGGCTGATAAAATGAGGCAAACAAAATCTGAAGGAATTCAAGCAAGGAGCTAACAAATGGATTTGAAAATAAAATTAAACAAGTTGCGGCAGGTTATTAAAGGCAAGAGCGATGTGGTGGTGGCTTTTTCAGGAGGTGTGGATAGCTCCCTGATTGCCAAAGTGGCCAGGGAAGAATTGGCAGACCAAGCTGTGGCAGTCACCCTTGATTCTGAGGTTCATTCCAAATGGGAATTAAAAATGGCCAAAAAA
>CBFDCH010000289.1:0-4298 GCA_965603235.1 uncultured bacterium
TCTCACGACTCACCTTGCGCATCCCCTCTATCACTATCCGAGATATTACCGCAGAGGACAACTCACACATACAGATCAGTAACAACAATAAAATCAGTGACACTCGTCTCATAGACTCTCCTAAAACATTTTGATGGAAACTCTGGCCAAAAGGTTTCAAAAAAATCTTTTTTATTGCTGTTGATACAAACTTTGATGATTCTGCTCCAGGGGATCCTCAGAATTATGCTAAAATACAATATGCCTGTTTTCATGTTGGGTAAGGATTACCGGTTTCCTCCAGCCGAGATGGCCAACAAAGACGGAATTATAGCGGTTGGTGGAGATCTTTCGCAAACCAGGTTAATCCATGCCTATTCGCAGGGAATATTTCCCTGGTATTCGCAAGGGCAGCCCATCATATGGTGGTCGCCAGATCCAAGAACAGTCCTATTCCCGGAGGAATTGCATATATCGAGGAGTATGCGCCGCGTTTTGAATCAAAATCCCTTTGGTTTGAGCATCAATCAAAATTTTGCCGAGGTGATCCAATCCTGCCAATCCGCTGCCAGAGAAGAGGATGGGACCTGGATTACCAGAGAGATGATAACCGCCTACCTGAAACTTCACCGAGCAGGATATGCACATTCTGTGGAAGTTAATAACGGAGAAAAATTAGTTGGCGGATTTTATGGCATTGTTTTGGGAAAATGTTTTTTTGGAGAATCCATGTTTTACACTGAAGCCAATGCATCCAAATATGGATTCACCAAGTTTGTCCAATTGATGCGCAGACAAAATTTTTTAATCATCGACTGTCAGATCAGTAGTCCCCATCTTCAAAATTTGGGAGCCCGCGATATCACCCGGAAAAAGTATCTGTCTCTGTTACAATTGGGATTAAAACACAAACCGCTCAAGTGGGACTGGCAAAACCTGAAAATTTAAGTCTGGTACAAGAGAAAAGGCAGGGTGTAATTGCTTTTTTATTCTGATTTTGTTAGTATAAATTTATGAAAAAAGTGCGTTTTTTGTTTATAGTTCTATTTTTACTAATTTTTTTAATCAGCTTATATTTATTTAATACATTTCGATCCCCCATGGATGCTAAAATCCAAAAAATTGACGACTTTCAAATTACTGAAATATCTGGAGCAGGAAATATTTATTATGCTGGCAACTATATCCAAAATTTCACCAATGCCCAACCTTTCGAGCTTAAAACTTTGAATTACTCCCGTGAAATTTTTATAAAATCAGACTCTCAAACATCTTTTGCATTTTCAGTTCTTGGCACTTACTTTTCTGCCATGCCGGACTCCCACATTTATTACGAACCAAAAACCAAAGAATTTTACTTATTGAAAGGCGAATTTTTCTGGAAAAAAGAGGCCGCCAAGTCAAAAGCAGAAATTTTTGTAAAAGACATGAGAAGAGCCTCCCAGCAGTCAATCAATCTCTCAACTCTGGGTCGCTTGCGTTATCGTGATAACATCGTTGAAATTTGGAATTTCGACGGCAAATTAACCTTTTTGTCAGATGGAAATGAAGAAAAGATGGAGAAAAACAAATTGCTAGTTTTCCGAAGAGGGAGTAAGCCCCGTATCTTAAATATACTCTCCTCTCCCGGAGTAATATCCCCTGAAAATACAATCCTGTCATTGGAGAAAATGGGGGATTCTGTGGTGAAATTTAACTGGAAACACAGTTTAAACGCCAATGAATATATTTTCAGGCTATATTCCTCGTCTTTGCGGGAAAATGTTTTACACAAGGACTATCTGACAACAAACAGGATCAGCCTCGATTTACTTCGCTTTAACCACGGGGAATTCTATTGGGAAATTTTTCCCTATGATTCTATCAGAGAGATTGAAGGCTCTCCGTCAAATATGGGTTATGTCAAATTGCTCGGTTCGGTACTGGATCGGGAAAAGGTATTAAAACCTCCGAAACTAACTATTAAATCCATCACTGCCAGTGGCAACGTAGTGGTTATCAAAGGTGAAGCTGATACTAATTCCAAGCTGTATATCAATGAAATACCGAAACAAATCGATCAGGATGGAACATTTATTCATACAATAACTTACAAAACAATAGGGAGCAAAACCATTGTTTTTCGTCTTGTGTCACCCTTCGAAGTTGAGACCAGAATTGAAGAGCAGGTTTCCATTTATGAAGAGTGATTCTTTAAGTCCGCTTATGATACTCCTCGTACCTAAAGATAAAATTTCCCGAAAAAATCACAAAAAGGAGATAAAAAATGGCTTTTTTCTCAAAAGTATACAGTTATTTTAGCTCTGATCTAGCTATTGATCTGGGAACAGCCAACACCCTGGTTTATATGAATGGAAGAGGGATCGTGATTAGAGAGCCATCAATTGTTGCCATTGACAAGGATACCGGAAAAATCCAGGCTGTTGGGGGAGACGCCAAACAAATGCTTGGTAAAACACCAGCAAATATAACTGCAATCAGGCCAATGAAAGATGGCGTTATCGCTGATTTTGAAATTACCGAAAAGATGCTGGACTATTTTATAAAGAAATGCAGAGGTGGAGGCCAATTTCTAAAACCAAGGATTGTTATCGGCATCCCATCTGAAATCACCCAAGTTGAGAGGCGGGCAGTGAAGGACGCTGCACTACGTGCCAGAGCAAGTGAAGTATTCCTCATTGAACAGGCCATGGCTGGTGCCATTGGAGCTGACCTGCCGATAACTGAACCGGGCGGCAATATGATTGTTGATATCGGCGGAGGAACGACAGATATCGCTGTCATCTCTTTATCCGGAATTGTTATATCAAAATCGATCCGTATTGCTGGTAATGAAATGGATGAAGCCATCATCCAATATATAAAAAAGAAATACAACCTGTTGATTGGAGAAAGATCGGCAGAAAATATTAAAATTGAAATTGGCTCCGCTTACCCAATGGACGAGAGCCTTGAGATGGAAATAAAGGGGCGGGATCTCTCGCACGGCATCCCCAAAACAATTCGCGTTACAGACACTGAAGTCCGTGAGGCTCTCGAAGGGGTGGTCCATACAATCGTTGAGGCAGTAAAGAGCACTCTCGAGAAGACCCCTCCAGAACTTTCAGCTGATATCATCGATCGTGGTATTGTCCTGTCTGGAGGCGGATCATTGCTTAAAAATCTGGATAATCGTCTTAGAGAGGAAACACTTCTACCAGTTTTCATAGCAGAAGATCCACTCTCCTGTGTGGTTCTTGGGGCGGGAAAAATCCTTGAAAACATAGAATTGTTACGTAAAATCGGTCAAAACTACTAAGTATGTACAGAGATGAACTCCCAACAGAGAGAAAAATTTTTGTGTTGGCAGCAGTTCTTTTCTTAAATCTCTTACTAATCTCCACTACTGTACTATTAAAGAATAAAAAATCTCTATTCCAGAATATTGTAAGCACCATTTTCTCTCCACTACAGATTGGCATTCAAAAAACCATTGATTTTACCGCCAATCAAATGAAGCATTATGTTTTTTTAAAACGAAGTCATGAGAAATATATTAAGATCAAGAGAAAAAACACCAAGCTCCGTTTCGAAAATTACCAATTAAGAAAACAACTTAATGAACAGGGATTTACTAATCAGGTAAAAAAGAAAGATATAAAATTTATTCCCTTGAGTGTTATAGCCGTTGACCAAAACTTCCCTTTTAATAGCGTTATGGTAAACAAGGGCTCATCACATGGAATGAAGAAGGGTATGGTGGTTATTAATCTGGACGGCGACCTGGTTGGTAAAATAGTTGAACCAATATCGCCAATTTCCGCAAAAATCAGATTGATTACCAGTCCTACAGGAGGAGTGGGCGCATACATTCAAAAAAACAAATTGGAGGGATTGTTAACAGGTAATAACAACAAATTGTGCAATTTCAAATATTTAATTGAAAATAAGCCGGTTAAGACTGGTGATTTGATTGTCACATCAGGAACAGATCAAATATTTCCGCCGAACCTCCCAATCGGTGAAGTGGTAAGTATCAAGAAAGAATACTTGATCCAAAAAATTCAAGTAAAACCCTTTTTTGTTGCCAAATCCTTAAAACAATTAATTGCGATTCCCAATGACTAGGAGAGTAAAAACAATATTGTTGATTGTTCTGCTGGCCAGCCAGATTCTGGTGAATCGATACATACATTCATGGCGGTTAAATATTGACCTGTTTTTCCTTATCCTGGTCTATTTCTCAATACGATCCTCCTATTTAAAAAGTATCATCGTAGGTACAATTATTGGATTGATAACCGATCACTATACCAATGGAAAACCAGTAAGAAAATTAG
>CBFDCH010000290.1:0-4288 GCA_965603235.1 uncultured bacterium
TAAAAATATTAACCGGAGTCTATTTTTTTCCCGGCGAATGTAAGGATTGAGATTTTTGATTTTATTTAACGATAATCTGGTTTGCTGAAATCGTCTCTCTTTTAAAGCTGTTTCGGCTGCATTTAGATAATAGAAGTCTTGCAGCAGTGGATTATCAGGGATTGTTGCCCGGGTAAGTTTATTAAGGTCTGTTTTAAATTGTGATTGGTCTATGCTGAGGAGGGAGTATAGAATTTGGTAATTTTCAAACAGGGGTCCCAGGTTGGTTGGATGTTTTTCAAATTTATCCCCGTCGGTCAGGAATAAGCAAACAACAAAGGCAAATGTTGCTGATAAGAGCAGTATAAGTTCAAGAAAGAAGAGGAACCTGAGGATACCATTTTTTCTAAACAGCCTCAAAATTGTAACCTTGAAGTGCCTCTCTATCACCTTTGGCTAAATTATCCAGCAGTTGGCTTTCAAATGCATGGAGGTCATCATATTTATTCAGATATAACTCTTTGGATTGTATGATGGTGTTTTCCATAATCTCATAGAGGTTTTTGTTTTTCCTTCCCTCTTCAACTGCTTTTTTATTGTAAAGGATGATGTCATTTACAATGACCCTTGCCAGCCTTTCGGGGTCGCTCTCTTTGACAGAGGACATTGTTTATTCCTTGTCCAGTTCCAATTCTGAAGCGGTTTCTGCCTTTTTCTCTTCTTCCGGTTCTTCCTCCACAAATTCCTTGGTTTTCACCCTGGCCATCATTTTTTGCCGCAGAGGCAGAAGATCGAGGCTCATTTCCCCAACCGTAGATATAATTTCAATTTCCTTTTGCTCAATAATTTTATTATCAAAAGAGTCTGTATATATTACTGCTTGAGGTTTTCCCTTGACAAAAAATGGCAGCACAAAGATCTTTTCCGGTATATCACCGCCGAAACGGCTGTAAATAAGGTGGTCATCCGGTTGAGTGGCAGGTTCGCCAGAGTATGTCTCTTTTTTTTCAAGGACGTATTTGAATATGGTGTTGGCTGAAAGGGAGAAGAAGAGATTTTTAATTTCCTGGTCTGATACCTCTCCCCCTTTTTTAGAAAAACCTTTACCGTTCCAACCAACCAGTTTGTCGTCCCTGATCAGAAATAAGGCGGCTCTGGTACAGAATGTATTGATGCCTTCAATAAGGCTGTTTATCAGGTTTAGTTGATTGTTGGCAGATGAAATATTACTCACACATTTGTGGACCGCCTCTATACTCTCACTGCCTCCTTTTTCCGGCTCAATCTCGAAATCATCCGGAATGTCAAAGTCTTTTAAATCTTCCAGGTCCTTGAGCTCTTCCATTTGTCCAAGTAGATAATTCTTTGTAGAGTCAATGCGGGTCTGTAGTTGCTCTTTCTTTTGCTTAAGAATATTTTCAATCAATTGAAAAATTTTTTCGTTTGACATATTGCCTCCTTATTATATACCTGATTCCAGACGACTTGCCAATGTGTCTGGAAGACCTGCATTAATAATTTTCTTTTGGGTTTTTTTAAAGTTATATGAAAATCTGAAAAAGGAGATATCTCTGCGGGTTGAATCAAAGATAATATAACTGGAGTTTGGATTTTTATCACGCGGTTGTCCAATGGAACCGGGATTTATTAGATATTTGGTATTTCGGTCCAACTTAATTCTGGTTTTACTATTCAACGGGACCACATCAATCTTCTCATTTCTCAGCAGGTAGATAATGGGGAAATGAGTATGACCAAAAAATCCTATGGATGTTTCAATAAATTTAAAAGATTCCAAAGCATCAAACATTGAAAAAACGTAATAATCTTCATCAAAGGTGGAGCCATGACAGATGGTGATGAAATGGTCAACCACATCAGGTCCTTTTTTTATATCCTTCAAATATTGAAGGTTGTCCTCGCTGATCTGGGTCTTGCTCCACTCTGCCGAGTAAGCAGCAACCGGGTTGAAAAGAGACGATGATTCCAGGTCAGCCACAACCTTGTCGTGATTGCCTCGAATTAATGAGACACTACCAAGTCCTCTGAAGAGATTAATGATTTCACTGGGATCCGGTCCATAGCCTACAAGATCGCCCAGAAAAATGTATTTGTCAACAGTCTTGTTTTTGGTGATAGCCAGAAGCCGGTTGAATGCTTCAAGATTGCTATGAATATCGCTAAAGACCAAGTACTTCATTCATCACCTGATTCTCCAATAAAAAAGTCACTTAAAATAATCCCTTTTTCTTTTTGCCGTTTGGTTGTTGTTTTTATCTTTTAAAAAAGACATTTTTGTGTCAACTTTGTGACTATACCATATTTATATTACTTTTTAAAGAGATAGGAATAGTCATTTTCATCTTTATACTCCTATTTTTTCGGCAACGCCTTGTCCTTAATCTTGGTAAACAACTTTTGATTAAAGCGAATTTTCTGCTCTTGATCATATCTTAATTTAATGTTGTACAGATATGAGGAGAAATATTGATTTTTTAATTGGGTGAGTTTTGTTTGATAATATTCCTTTTTCTCATCCTCAAATTCAATCAGGCCGGTAATGGTTTTGCTTTTCAGTCTCAGGATTGCAATTGCTTTTTCCAACTTGATGGGGCTGGAAAATTGATCCTCTTGAAGGGCGAAAATTTGTTCATCGAGCCCTTTTTTCGGGCTAAAGTAAGAAAATTTATTGCCCCGGTTATAGGTGATGGTCTCAAGTTTTAACTTTTCTTTTTTCAAAAAGGCCTGCAGTTGTTTTTCACCCTTTTGCTGGCGTAATTGACCTGCTAATTTTGCTGCTTCACCATCCAGAGATTCCAGTTTTTTAAGGGCGATTACCTGATCCTTAACCTCTTGTTTGGCTGCTGAAAACGGTTGCTGCTCAGGCCTCTTTATTGTTGTCAGTTGAACGATGGCCACTCCTTTAATAAATTCAACTGGAAATTGAACTTCTTTTTCTTTCATGCCAAACAGGTGGCGGGAAATATAACCCAACTCATCCACTCCCTTTACCGGATCTCCGCTAGTCAGGGATTCAATTTTGGTCACCTTCAGGCCCATTGCTTCTCCCTTCTCCTTGAGATTACCGCTCCCTTTGAGTTTTGCATAGAGTTTGCTTAGTTTTGTTTGTACATGGTTTTTTAGTTTGCCCTGTAACAGGACGTTTCTGATTCTGTCCTTAACTGCGTCGCTGTAAATGGCGCTTTTTTCCAGGATCTTTTCGGTTATAAAAAAAACGGCAAATCCTTCCCGGGTGTCTACCGGGGTCGAAATTTCTTTGTTTTTTAGACCTTCAATCATGTTGTTTTCCTGGCTGGTTAGACGCTTCCAGTCAACGTAACCCCAATCACCACCCTGCGCGGCTTTGTCACCCTGAGATATTTTTTTTGCTGTTTCGGCAAAATTCTCCTGTGTAAGATCTTTGCTCAGAGATTCGGCTTTTTTCGAGACATCATCGCGTGTTTTCTCTTCATATGGTAAAAATATCCTGGATACTTTGCTTTTGCCAGGGGTTTTAAATGAATCCTTGTTCTTTTCAAAATACTCAAAAAGCTCCATTTCATCCATTTTGACTTCATTTTTTAAATCATTGTACAGGGAAGAAATTAAATAGCCGCTCCTCGTCTCCTGAGTCTTAAAGGTCTCTTTGTTTTTATTGTAATGGGTCGACAATTCGGCTTCATTGGGTTCAATCTTGTCCTTAATCCGCTCTGGTTTCAGCAGAACATATTCCAATTCCGCTTTATCCTTCTCTTTTTTAAACATATCTTTAAGTTGACTCTCGTGAATCACCATTCCGGCAGTTACCAATTTCATCAGTTTGTTCCTGGTGATTTCAGACTCAATGTGTCCCCAATAATCATCGGTTGTCATATGGTACATACCCAGGAGTGCTTTGAGTTCTTGTGAGCCGATGAATTTTCCGTCCCGCTGGAAGTTGGGATTGCTAACAATTTTATCTCCTACTTCCCCATCATTTGATTTAATTTTCATTTTTGCAGCTTCCTGCTCCAGGATAGTGGAATCAATAATAGTTTGCAGGAGCCGTTCGGCAATACCCATCTGATTCAGCAGGGCATAGTTAATCTCTCCTTTACTTTGCCTGCGGTATCCTTCAATCTGCTGCATCAATTGCTTCTGGAAGGCAATTCCCTTGACAACCTTTCCGTTGATAACCAACAGCTCCGACTCCTCAATGGTGTCTCTGGAAAAGATATCAGTTAAGGAAAAACCGATTATGAAAGCAATGATAACCAGCCATAGAGTCCAGGAGTATTTTTTAAAATCTTCCCTCATTTTTCTAAGCATT
>CBFDCH010000291.1:0-4270 GCA_965603235.1 uncultured bacterium
CAGGGTAAAGGTGATTTTTTTTGTTTCTCCTGAGGGTAATCTCAGCTGGACGGAGAGTTCATCTGTTTGCCATTCCGGTATCAGGTTGCTTAATTGTGATTTGTACCACAGGTAATTTTTTCCTGCTAAAAGGGTGAGTGCGCTGTATTCGTTATCTGTACCTCTCAGCTGGGTTACCCTTTTACACAACACTCTGAAGGAAATATTTTCCACAGCCAAAAGGAGTGACCCGATCAGGTTTTTGTTATCTTCCTGGACAACCTGTGATACCACCAAAGATTTTTCAACAATGCTGAAGTAGAGAGGAATTCCTCCCGGCCGGATCTCATTTTTGTGATATTTGACATGAATTCGGGTGTGGCCGTCGCCAATGGCGGCGACAAATGGCAGGAGACGTGTTTGGAATGCTTTTTTTGTCATTCCTGCTTCAGGGATTGAAAGCATTAAATCAGCGAGTCTTCTATGGAAGGCGATTTTCCCGCCTCCCCTGACATAAGGATCGGGATGTGAGGCTTCAAATATACCGGCCAGCTGCCGGATATCCTCAATCAACAAATTGTGGCCGATTTTTTTCGAGTTTCCGGAAACAGGCAGCACAATGAACAAAATAATGATAAGCAGGTTTGTTAGATATTTTTTATCCATATATTGATCCTGGTTTTGATTTTATATATAGAAAGACCTTATTCTCAAACAAAGGTTACATGTTTTTTGTAAAAAAATGGTTATAACTGATTGATTGTGTATCCCTCTTTTTGGAGAAGGGAGACGATGCCTTTTTTGCCGACCAGGTGGGCGGCGCCTACCACGATAAAGTAGGATTTGTCTTTTTTGAGTAAATTAAGGATACTTTTGGTCATGGTGATATTGCGTTTGTCCAGGAGTTTTTCGCCGATTTTTTCTAACTCCTTGGGAGCCTTTTTACTATCTTCCTCCAGCAGGGCGACCATTTTGTCAGCATCTCCGTCTGTCCAGTACTTAACGATTTTTTCCACCAGCTTTTTCAACTGGGCGGTTTCTTTAAGGGTGCTGATCAGAAACAATTCCTGCTCTTTGGTGGAGAAGCTGTCCAGCAGGTTTAACTGGAACTCGATTGTTTCCAGGCCGGCCATTTCTTTTTTCCCCGAGCTTTTGTTTAAAAAATACATGTCAATGCCGTAAAAGGGAGAAAATCCCAATTTCTGCAGCTCACGGCTCTCAATCTCCATGGCCAGGTACCAGGCTTTGTGTTGTTGAAAATCATTGATTTCCATATTGTATCTTTTTTTTAATGCCTCTTTGACGATGATAAAAGATTTTTCCGACAGGTTATCCTGCAGTGTTTCCCCTGCTGCGAATTGTGCTTTTTTCTTTAACAATGCGGGCATTTGAAACAAATTGGATTTGGAAAAGTCTATCTCCAGCACCAGAACCTCGGTCTTGGCGAATGTTTTTTCAATGATCTGTTTTAAGGGGTAGCTCTCTTTTTTGAGAAAGTGAATGGAGCCGAGTAGATAGCTGTTTTTGCCATTTTTTTCAATTTCCCACAAGAATGCTTTGTCATCCCGGCTGCTCCAAATCCGGCTGGGTAAAATGATGGATAAAACAAGTATAAGTAATATAAATCGACGTCTGTTATTGCGTTGCATCTATAAACTCCTGGATCAATTATAGCATATTTCCTCTTTTGAGTTGCACATGACATTTGCTTTTAATACAATGGGAGGTGAACGATTAATCTATGATTATTTGGATAGGAAAATGGTAAGTGAACCCACCTGGTTAAGCGTCATTCCGCCGGTATTGGCCATTGTTTTGGCCATCTGGACCCGCCAGGTATACATCTCGTTGCTGGCCGGAATTTGCCTGGGATGGATTCTATTGAAGGGAGGTGATTTGGGAACCGGCCTGGCTGCCAGTGTGGAAGGGTTGGTTAAGGTTTTTGCAAACGGAGAGAACACAAAGGTAATCCTTTTTTGTGGTTTGGTTGGTGGATTAATCACCCTGGCCCAATTTTCGGGAGGTGTGGCCGGTTTTGTTGAGTGGGGTTCCGGAAAAGGATGGCTGAAGAGCCGCCGCTCCGTGCAGCTGGCCAGTAGTGGTATTGGTTGTATGGTATTTGTGGAAACTTCGATTTCTGCTCTGATCGTGGGTACTATTTGCCGGCCATTGTATGACAGGATGAATATATCACGGGAAAAGTTGGCTTATGTGTGTGACTCAACCAGCGCCCCGGTAAACTTGCTAATCCCTTTAAATGCCTGGGGCGCTTATATTGTGGGTCTGCTCACTCAGAACGGCGTCAAGGAACCGATTGGAGTACTGGTCTCTGCCATCCCCTTTAATTTTTATGCCTGGGGCGCTCTGGCAACCGTGTTTGTGCTGATCCTGTGGGGCCGGGATTTTGGCCCGATGAAGCGGGCGGAATTACTGGCCAGGCAATCAAAGGTAAATATTGATAAGCAATCCTCTGCCAACGATTCAGTTGAGACATTAACCTTGGCCGGCAGCAGTACAGCTCCCCCCAGAATGGCAAATATGGTGGTCCCGATCGGTATCTTAATTTTAATGATGCCTGTGGGATTGTTTATTACCGGCGGTGGTGATATCACAAAGGGATCCGGGACAACAGCGGTCTTCTGGGCGGTTCTATCAGCGGTTGTTGTGGCGGGATTGTTCTACCGGATTCAGGGAATTATGAAAATTAAAGAGATCTCTGCCATGGTGATTCGGGGGATCCAGGGAATGGTTCCCATGATGGTATTGATGATGCTTGCCTTTGCTATCGGTGATATTACCCGTGAACTGGGGACTGGCCTGTATGTAGCCAATCTGGCCACCCGTATGCTTGATCCCACGTTTATCCCGGTCTTATTATTTGTCTGTTCATGCTTTATTGCCTTCTCAACCGGCACCTCGTGGGGCACCTACGCCATTCTGGTTCCAATTGCCGTTTCAGTGGCCAGCCAATCCGGCCTGAGTCTACCCCTTTTGCTGGCAACGGTGCTCGGGGGAGGCTTATTTGGGGATCACAGTTCTCCCATTTCCGACACAACCTTAATTTCATCGATGGCTTCATCGTGTGATCATATCAGTCATGTACGCACCCAGTTGCCATATGCGCTGCTGGCTGCAGGACTCTCCATTTTTTTGTACATTATCATCGGATTGTTATAAATTGAAACAAATTGGCGGGAATTCTTACAAAACTCTTGCAAAAACCAATTTTTTTTCTTACAATAAAATTTTCTTTTCTTAATCTATGGAGGTCCCATGTATGAAAAACGGATGAGTGATCAAATAAGGAATGGAAATTCAGATGGAAGCAGTTTTATTTCCAACAACACCAAGGTTGTTGGCGAGATAAAAGGGGACAAAGAATTGATCATTTCCGGCGAATTTGAGGGGGAGATCAATTTGACATCTTTTTTGCTTCTGAAAAGTGAGGGCAAAATTAAAGGAAAAATTGAAGCAGATAATATTGTGGTAGAAGGGCATATTGAAGGGGATGTCGTAGCCAGACAGAAAATCGAGATCCGCGCCCCGGGCGTTTTTAATGGCAATGTGGTATGCAAGCAGATTGCCATTGAAGAGGGTGCATTTTTCCAGGGAGAGGTTTGCATGGATGATGGCCGCCAAGTAAAACCCCTTTATTTTACGGAAAAACGAAAAGACTTACAGGAAAACGGGGAAAAGCCTCAGGAATAGGAATCCGATCAAATTATGGTTCCCCATCCATTCCGTCCGGCAAGGCGGAGGAGTGAATGAAAGCTGTTGAAATACTTGACCGTTTAATCACGGATAACCATAAATTTCAAACATCATTCAATCCTGAATTTTTCATATCCCATCAAGACAGTCAGAATCCATTGATTACCTTGGTGGCCTGTTCCGATTCCAGGGTCCAACTCCAGTCAATCTCCCAAAATCCGATTAATCAGGTTTTTGTGGTGAGAAATATTGGCAACCAGATATCAACCGCTGCGGGTTCGATAGATTATGGCATTCTTCATTTAAAAACCCCCCTTTTATTCATCATGGGACACTCCAATTGCGGCGCCATCCATGCCTTTCTCACTGGTTATGAGGATGAGGTGAGCCCCATCAAGGAGGAATTGAATCAGCTTCCTCTGGTGGTTAAAGAAAACAGGCAAAACATCGTGGAGAGCATAACCAGTAACGTCCATTTTCAGGTTGAAGCGGCAATCGACCGCTATCAAAATCTAGTGGAGAAGGGGGAGTTAACGGTAGCCGGTGCTTATTATGATTTTGCCAATGGCTATGGCCGGGG
>CBFDCH010000292.1:0-4267 GCA_965603235.1 uncultured bacterium
CCTATTGGCAGAGTCTGGTTAAAGAATGCCCGGGTGTGAGTTCCTTTTCTGACACTTAAAAAGTCAGGGATCAGATAAAAAAGAGGAAGGTTTTTGCTAACTTTTAAATGACTCAAAACGTTATAGGGCGTGAAGGACATGATTGTATTTAAAACAATAAAAATCCATAAAAGAGAGAAAGTGAAATGAAAAAATGTTTAACTATCATTTTATTGATAATGTTTGCACTGATATCCCGTGCGGAAAAGCTGGCCACCCTGACCGATTTTACCAAGCCGACCTATTTAGCAGCAGACGAGCAACAATTCTATGTAATCGAAAAAGCGCAGGTTTATATCTATTCGTTGAAAGATTTCAGTTTAGTGAAAAAATTCGGGAAAGCCGGTGAAGGGCCGCAGGAATTTAAAATCGGGGGCGACCCGGATGATTTAATCCTCTTCCCTCAACCTGACTACCTGTTTTTCAACAGCCTTGGAAGAATCTCTTTTTTCACCAAAGGGGGAATATTTATTAAAGAGATAAAAACAGCAGGTCAACTCCCCTTTTTTCAACCTCTTGGCAGTCAATTTGTCGGAATAGCCATGCTTGTCGGCGAAAACCGGTCGTTGTCCTTTGCTATTAATCTTTATGATAAAAATCTGCGAAAACTCGGGGAGATAAATCGGCAAAAAATGGTAAGCCGGGGGCGTTTGCAATTTCCTATGGTGCGTCCTTCTTTTGCTGTTTCGGACAACAAAATCATATTAAGAGGAGAAGAGGGATTTGTAGTGAATATCCTGGATAAGAGGGGAAATGAGGCGTTTTCCATAAAAAGGGAATATAAAAAATTAAAAATGACTGACAACTATAGAAATAGTGTCTTCCATTTTTTTAAGACCGATCCGGGAACCAAAGCCATATTTGAGCGGATTAAAAATAGGATCAAATTCTCCGATTTTTTTCCCGTCATTCAGTTTATATTTGCAGCCGATAAGAAGATTTATATTCAAACCAATATGGAAAAAGAGGGTAAATGTGAATTTTTCATCTATGACATGAGCGGAAAATTCCTGGCCCGGTTGTTTCTGCCTGTAAAATACCTTGATCCGATCAACCATGCTCCCATGTGTTTCAAAAATAACAAGCTCTATCGACTACTTGAGAGTGAGGACGGAGAGCATTGGGAACTGCATGCCGTTAACATTCTGAAAAAAACACCAGGGAAATTATTTTAGCAATTCCTTTTGGGCTGCGGCCACGCCCGCTCCCAAAGCAAATTTGTGGCCGCATTTGAGTAAAGCACTTTCAATGGCTCCAATGGTGGCCAACAAATCTCCGGGTTTTACTGCTCCCATGTGTCCGATTCTAAAATATTGGGATTGGATCTCCCGATGTAAACCGCCTGCCAGCACAACTCCGGCTTTTTTCACGGCCGGGAGAAACTCTGCTCCAGCCACTCCTTCTGGAAAAAATGGTGCCGTTAGGGTTGAGGCTGCATGATCGGGATTGGTCGGAACCTGGCCCAAACCCAAAGCGGAAATAGCCTTCTGGCAGGCCATACCGATTGTTTTATGTCTGGCAAAGCGGTTCTCCATTCCTTCTGTTAGGATTTGACCCAGGCTAATATTCAGGGCAGCAACCAGATTAACGGCAGGTGTGCCAAAATAACTGGGCTTCCTGGCTTCATAGGCTTCCATAATGTGGAGCCAATTCTGCCAATCCGCATAATAATTGGTTACCGGTGTTTTACGTTTTTGCCAGACGTCAATGGCTCTTGGACCGGCCACCAGCAATGCCAATCCCGGAGGCACGCCAATAGCCTTCTGGGATGCTGTTAATACCACATCAATGCCCCATTCGTCCTGTAAGATTTTTTCTCCAGCTACTGAACAGACGCCATCCAACACCCTGAGGACCCCATGGCGCTTTGCCGATTCCCCTATCATCTTCGCATCAACCCTTACAGCGGTGGAGGTGTCTACATGGGTAAAGGTCAAAAGTTTGAAATCGCCGCCCTTTAATTTTGATTCTATAAGCTCCGGATCAACAATATCTCCTATTGGTGCGCAAAGGGTGGTTACCTCGGCGCCGTAACGTTTCAATATCTCCTCATAGCGGACACCGAAATAGCCTGTAGAAATAACCAGAACCCGATCGCCCGGCTCAACCAGGTTGGCAGCCGCCATATCCATTGCCAAAGTTCCTGAACCAGCTACTATAAAGGGTTGTCCGGAGGGAGACAACCATACGTCCCTCATCCGTTCAATGGCTTTTCCAAAAGCCTCTATGAAATTGGGAGCTACATGACTGGCAGTCGGAGCCCCGAGTGCGGCCAATACTTCCGGCTCAAATTCAATGGGACCGGGAATCATAAGTAAAGTACGATCTTTCATGTATCTACCTCCAAATTATTTTTGATTAAAATGTTTAATTTGACCTTTCTGAAGAATGACTTCGAGTTTTGATTTGATCTCAGGAGTAGGTGGCAATAGTGGCAAACGGACAGGTCCGCCGTATAAACCCAAATAATCCAATGCAAATTTTAACGCGGGAACCCCCCATTTGCTTGTGATGGCAGTGTTAACCGGAATCATTTTATTCTGAATTTGCCGGGCCTCTTCAGTTTTTCCCTGAAAAAATAATTCTTGGATAGCCAAACACTGACCGGGTGCAATATTTGCCAAAGCCAGAACTCCCCCTACTGCTCCTACAGACAAGGCAGGAAGTAAAAAACCTCCGGAGCCGGCCAAGATCTGAAAGCCTTTTACCTGATTGTTTAAAAAGCCGATTTTTACAATATTGCCGCCGGAATCTTTTAATCCTATGATATTGTCATGTTCTGCCAGGGATAAAATAGTATCTGCATCAAGGTCCAACCCGGTGCAAGCAGGCATGTTGTAAATTAAAATGGGAATTTCCGATGAATCGGCAACCGTGAAAAAATGGTTGATCAATACCTCCGGCTTCATCAAACCACGGTAATAGTGAGGCGGCAAAACAAGGGCGGCATCAGCGCCTAATGAAGCCGCGGTTTTGGTTAATTCCAGGGTCTCAGCGGTTGACTGGCAACCAGTGCCGGCTATCATCAACTTTTCAGATGGGATGTGTTGCCGGGCAACTTCCATGACCTGCGTTTTTTCATTCCGAGACAATAGAACAAATTCACCGTTCGAACCGAGGACAATATACCCCCGCAAATCAAATGGGTTGAGAGCATTGATGTTTTCCTGTAAGGCCGTGTCAGAGAACTGTCCGTTTTTGTCAAAAGGGGTGGGTAGCGGCGGGTAAATACCTTTCAATTGCATGTTTGTTTTTTTAAGTTTATTCATTATCTAATAAAGGGACTCCATTAATTAAATCAAGCCACTTTTCCAGGTGTGGCCCATCCTCAATTATTCTACCACATTAAAAAGTCCGATTCTAGAATTGTAGCTCAACTCCATTTACATGAGAATATAGCTGGAATCATAAGAGCGGACAATCCCCCTTAACGGTCCATTATCTGTTTTAGTTGGGCAATATAACGGGTTAGCAGGTCATCCAGCTCTTTGAAACGGAGATAAACATCCTGTCCCGGCTTCTGGTCGGCCCGCATCAACATATGATAGAGGTAATCCAGCTGATCCAGCAGCATGGGTGTCTGGTATGTGCCTTTGGCAGTGACGAATTTGGCCTGCAACCGAGTCAACTCCAAAACCTTTTCTTTATCTTTCTGCTCTTTTTGTTTGATTTTTATAAACTCTGAAACCATTCTGGCCCTGCTGACGGTGTCCCGTACCTTTAGGCTGATGGATAGTTGTTCCTGCACATCCTTCCGGGTCACCCCATCCTTTTCCACCCGAGGATCCATCAATAGCTCAAAGGATTGGGTCCGGCTCCAGTTGCCGATTGTGAGTTTGACCTGATATTTCCCCGGCAGGGCCATGGGGCCCGTTCTTTTGGGATTTGCATGCCAGGAACCGGCATGCCTCATGTCCCAGAAAAAGCGGTGCATGCCTGCTTTGTCGGGCAGCCGTTGGGTACCCCGCCCTTCCAGATGCAGGCTGAACTTCTCAAATACCTGTTCCTTTATCGGGATTTGAATTTTCTCTGGAGCCTTGCTTGAGAACCCTCGGATTGGATTTCCGTGCTCATCCAGGATTATCAGTTTAATTTTTTTGTCCGCTTTGTTTGCCAGGTAATAATCAATGGCCAGGCCATGGATTGGGTTTTGGGGATCCGTTGCTGCCGGCCTTCGCCACCTTCTTCTGGACCTGAGGAGATAGGGGTGGCGGGGCGAAAACAGGTG
>CBFDCH010000293.1:0-4257 GCA_965603235.1 uncultured bacterium
ACAACTGCAATGCCTTGCACTACTTTTTTCATCACCACTCCTTTTAAATCAAAATATATATTCGTATCGGTTTCAATTAATATATACGTAAAGAAGGTTAATATGTTTTCAAATTTTTGCAGGTATTTATTCATTGGCAGGCCCCGGGCATTTTGGTGGACCATATTTGAGTTCAGGAGGGTTTTAAAGTACAATAATTCCCGATCTATAACAATGATGATGGGCGATCGTTTTTTTAAGGGGCAGTGGCTGGTTAATTATTGTGAACAAGACTATACATTTCAACAAATTTGGATTTTGTTGCAGCAGGTGGATCAGTGGCTGCCAAAACAGGAACGGCCTTTAAATAAAATCTTCATTAATTTTCAGAAAGGGATTCCTGCCAATACCGGTCGTTGCTTCAGGGATCGCTCTTCGGGCAAATATGATATATCCCTCACTCTTAGGGATGGAACCCCGGTTACCCCCGCTGAAGAGGAAATAACTGATATGATTCCTGATAGTACTATTGATATGGGCTCTCCGGTCCGCACCATCTCGTTATTGATGCCCTTTTTGGAGAGCGACACGCGTTGGCGAAAATTGGATCTGACATCGTCAGCGCTGTTTTTGGGTTCTGCCCTGGCCAATCAGGGTTTTGTGGTTAAAGCGCAAAAGTTAAACCTGCCTATGCAAAACCTTTCCAGTGATGTGTGGCAGAGCGATCTAATTGGATTCACTCTGTTTGAGGACCTTTTGCCTGAGTGTATGGATATGCTGGATCAAGCACCCTGGAAGAGTAGTCACAATTTGCCAGTTTTAGCGGCAGGCGGCCCTTTGGTTACCTTAAATCCCCTGCAGGCGGTGTATCATTTACCGGCAATCAACCTGTTTGTTCGCGGCGAGGGGGAAATGGTGTTTGACCGGTTGCTAGGCGCCATTAATGATAATGATTTGCCTGAACTTTGGCGCCAAAAGGGTTTCCTGCTGCAAAAACCGGGAACCATTATACTGTCCGATTTTAATTTAATAAATAGGCCCGGAAAATTCAACGGTTTTTCTTTCAACCTCGATTTTCTAAAAGAGGATCAATTGGCACATGGACTGGAAGTTAATTTTTCCCGGGGTTGTTCCCGCTCCTGCCTCTTTTGTTGCCAGGTGCAGGGAAAGCGGATGCGCAAACTTCCGCTGAAAAATGTGAGCCAGCTTGTTGAACTATGGCTAAAACGTATTGAGGGGAACGGTACCCAAAGCGGGCCCGCCAGAATCATAAACATAAACGATGATGATCTGCTGCAGGACCGGGAATATGCCGGACAGGTTTTTCAACTCTTAAAGAGAAATGGCTGTCGACTCTGGGGCATACAAACCTCGTTCACTTCGTTCTTCGATCCGCAAGAGGGGATTGTTGAGCAATCAATGGATTTGATTGATGATGCCGCCTTGTTTGTGGAGGAGAGGCCCTTGTTATGGCTGGGCACTGATGTGTTTTTACAACAATGGGCCAAACGGCTGGGCAAAGGCTACTTCCAAGCCGAGGCCCTGGAGAGTCTGGTCTCGGAGTTTGAGAAGAGAGGGATTCTCAATTACCACTACTGGATCAGCAGTGATCACCTGAGTGATTGGCAGGAGTTTGTCAGGGAATTTACTTTCATTTATTACCTGCTGCAACACTTTGAACATTTTGCCCTTTTGCCTCACGCCCCTTTTGTAATTCCATATTTCACCACACCCCTGTTCAGATTACTTCAAACATCTGAGAAATTTAAAAAGCAGATTATATATAAAAATACTCTATCCGCCCCCCTGCCATACCTTCAGTTGCCTCTGGTTGCCCGGGTGGAGACCTGCTGGCCCAATTTAAACCGTCTGCTGGCCAATGAATCCCTGGCCGCTGGTCATGGATTTTTTAATTCGATAAAAGAAAGAGACTATTTGTCGGCTTTCCAGTCCATATATGGTTTTCTCAGGCAGGATCGTCTGTTAGTGGAGTCTGAGGATCGAGGCGTGGAGTCTGAAAAACTAAAGATCCTGGAAGCGGAGCTTGAGGATACCATTGGCAGTATGATGTCAGGATCATAATAGGTGATTCCCAGGTTTTCACCCTACCGATGAATGGATCTTAGTGATATAATTAAAATTACAAAATGACTGAAAAAAAAGGAATCTTTATTGTGTTTGAAGGAATTGATGGTTCCGGGAAAACCACCATCTCAAAAATGGTGGCGTCACATTTAACTGATCAGGGTAGAGAGGTGGTATGGCTGCGCGAACCATCCGCGTCAGTCTGGGGTAAAAAAATAAGGGATCTGGCAAATAACAAAGAATCGATACCCATATCTGAAGAACTCGAATATTTTATTCAGGACAGAAAATGGGATGTGAAGACCAATATTGAGCCTGCCCTGCTTAAGGCCAAAACTGTGATTCTCGATCGATACTTTTATTCCACAGCCTGCTATCAGGGCGCCAGAGGATTTGATGCCGGGGAGATTCTGAGGCTAAACCGGGAATTTGCACCGGAGCCGGACATGGTTTTTATTATTGATGTGGATGTGAATACTGCCTTGAAGCGGATCCGTAAAAACCGTAACGTTGAGGTCAAACTATTTGAGAAGAGGGAATTTCTAACCAAAGTGCGTCGAAATTATTTAACACTGAAGGGAGAACATGTGCATATTATTAATGGCTGCCAGCCTATCCAGGCTGTTTTCCGGGATGTTATAAATATTTTATTGTAATTTCAATCGATTGAATCAAGTTCTATTGTGACGTTGTCTCCATTCCCGTGCCAGGATTTTGAAATGGGGGTCCGCATATTTAAAAAATGTTTTAAAAGCCGGACAGAGAAAGTTGTTCTGTTTGTTGTCGTGAGCGGAAAACCAGTCCCTGGGGCATCCCCCGTGGCAGACGCTGAGCCATGGGCAGGATTTGCAGCCTTTGACAAGGGTTGATTTTAGTTTGCCGAAACGGTGCTGTTGAGGGGAGTTGAGCATATCCAGAATATTTGCTTCCGCCAGGTTGCCCAGCTTCCAGTGAGGTTCGACGAAAAAATCACATGAGTAAACATCTCCGTTGTGTTCAACCACTACATAAACACCGCATTGATCCTGCAGATGACAGTCAGGGGCGGTTAGGCCAACATAATTAAAAAATACAGAGTCGAAAAAGCGTATAAAGGTAGTAGGCATGGAATTGATAAAATCACTTTGCCACAACTCAAAAATCCGTATGAGAAACTTTCCATATGACCCGGGGCTTACTGAAAAGGGCAGAAATTTGGCTGGATTTTGCGGGGCTTTTTCAACGCAGGGTATAAACTGCATATGGTTCAGACCAAGAGATTTGTGAAACTGGTAAATCTCCTCGGGGAAGTCCACTGAGTGGTTGTTCACCACAGTCAGGGCATTCACCGCTACTCCCTGCTCCAGGAGTAATTTGGTATTATCCACCACGGTTTTCCAGGTGCCACCTGATTTCTTCCTTCGGCGGTACAGGTCGTGGATATGCTGAGGCCCATCCAGAGATATACCCACCAAAAATTCATTCTTTGCTAAAAAACGGGCCCATTCCCGGTTCAGGAGCAGGCCATTTGTTTGTAAACTATTGCCAACCTTGATTTTCCGGCCATATTGTTTCTGGTATTTTACCACCTGTTTGAAAAAATCAAGGCCCATTAAAGTAGGCTCCCCTCCCTGCCAATTAAATGAAACCATTGAGTAGGCAGCTCTCATTGTCTGTTGTATTAAATCTTTTGCGGTTGCCAGGGTCATGCGCGGGTGAATAGATGAGGGAAACATTTTTTTCTTTGGTAAATAAAAACAATAGGTACATTCCATATTGCAGTCGGGCCCGGCTGGTTTGATCAGAATCGACTGCAGCGGTTTCTCAATATAAAGAGCCATGGTTATTTTTTGGTAGGTGAGGGTTTAACTTTCAACCGGAAGGGGGAAAAGTCCGATTTTTGTTTCTCTGTGGGGCGAGGTTTTTTTGTTGTCATTGCTACCATTTTAAGAGAAAGATGGCCTGAATGCAATCCCATCCGTATTTTGATTTGCCATCATTTTTTTGATAGAATGGCCAAATAGGAGAATTATGGTTCTGCAATGGATTGATTGGATTTCCATTATCGCTTTTTTTCTGATTTCGCTGGCTGTTGGCCTTGCCGTCGCCCGGCGGGCCGGTTCCAGCGCGGTTGAATTTTTTGCCTCCGGTAAGAACATGCCTTGGTGGTTGTTGGGGATTTCTATGGTGGCTACTACCTTTTCCACGGATACA
>CBFDCH010000294.1:0-4228 GCA_965603235.1 uncultured bacterium
CATAATTTTGTCTATTCAATATATGAAGACCGAGAGGGTGAGATCTGGGTAGGAACCATGGGTGGTGGTCTCAACCGGTTTAATAAGGACAAAAAAAACTTTACCGTATATCGAAACAATCCTATCGAGTCTAAAAGTCTCAGTGTTGATTATATTATGGCCGTAATTCAGGACAATTCCTACAATATGTGGATCGGTACAACCTACGGATTAAACAAGTTGGATAAAGAAAAGGGCATTTTTACTACTTATTTAAACGATCCGGCGGTAAAGACAAGTATCAGCAGTAATTTCATCCATACAATTTATGAGGATAAGGCCGGAACCCTGTGGATAGGCACTGACGGTGGTGGTTTGAATAGATACATCGGACCTCAGGGCAATGATCTCTATCCCACCTTTATTAGATTTACCACTGAAAACGGTTTGCCCAGTAATGTCATCTTGGACATTATAGAAGATGACTTTGGCAATTTATGGCTAAGCACCAACAAGGGATTGTCAAGATTTACTCCCTCTACCTCGGCATTTAAAAATTATGATATCACTGATGGCCTGCAGGACAATGAATTTAACGATGGGGCTGTTTTCAAAGGGGATAATGGAGAATTGTTCTTTGGCGGAAACAAAGGCCTGAATATTTTTCACCCGGAAAAACTTAGAGATAACCTCTATGTACCACCAATTGTCATTACCGATTTTCAAATTTTCACCCAATCGATACCTGTAGGCCCATGGCGGAATGAAGTGACTATTCTGAACCAATCGATATCAGAAACCGATAAAATTGAGTTATCCCACCGATACAATGTCTTTTCCTTTCAATTCTCAGCCCTGAATTATATTTCCACTGGCAAAAATGAATACGCCTATTATCTGGAAGGTTTGGATAAAACCTGGAATATGGTAGGCAAACGCAGGTTTGTCACTTACACCACCCTGTCTCCCGGGCATTACACATTCAGGGTTAAAGGGTCAAATAATGACGGTGTCTGGAATAAGGAGGGTGTCTCTATCAAGATCCATATTGTCCCGCCCTACTATCATACATGGTGGTTTAAATTGTTAATTGTTATTTCCATCATCTCTGCCGCAATAATTTATTATAGAAAGCGCACCCTTAAGATCAAGAAAAGAAACTTTCAGTTGCAGCGTAACAATTTTATGTTAAACAACCTGCTCGATACCAGGCGCAAAGCAGAAGAGGATCTGAGAGAATCTGAAATTAAATACCGGACTTTGTTTATCAATATTCCAGATCCTATTTTAATCTTCCATCAGGAGACTCACCATTTTATGGATTGTAACCGGGCTGCACTGCAACATTATGGCTATGCGCTTGAGGAATTACAGTCCATGACTCCAAATGATTTATTAGATCCTGGGGATAAAGAGAAGCCTCAACCTGATTACACGGATGCCAAACCAAGGTTTTTGTCGCATTTGACCAAAACAAAGGATAAACTTCAGGTTGAAATGCATACAGCCCCGATTGAATATAAAAAACAACAGGCATTTATCGGCATAATCAGGGATGTGTCACAACAAAATCAATTGAAGCAAGAACTCTTTCAAGCTCAAAAAATGGAATCCATCGGCAAACTGGCCGGGGGAATTGCCCATGATTTCAACAATATCCTTACAGCAATCCTTGGTCATGCTGAATTGGCCCAGATAAAGCTGAACAAAGACAATGCAGCGATATCCGACATCCAATCAGTAATAACCAGCAGTAAAAAAGCTGGCAATTTAACCTCCCAGCTGCTGGCCTTCAGCAGAAAACAGATCATTAAACCAAAAATTGTTGATATCAACAGAATAATCGCCAATCTGGATAAAATGATGCAACGAATCCTGGGCGAAGATATTGACATGAAATTCATAACCAAACCAGGCCTGCTGCGTTTCAAAGCAGATCCGGTTCAAGTTGAACAAATTATATTGAACCTGGTTATCAATGCCCGTGATGCCATTACAGACCAGGACAATCCTTCCGCGGAAAAGAGAATCACCATTGAGACAGGCCTGGTGATTGTGGATGAATCGAACCGCAAGGACCATATTGAGGTGACTCCGGGACAATACATCACCATTGCGGTCAGAGATACAGGTACAGGCATGGATGAAAATACCAAGGCTAAAATATTTGATCCATTTTTTACAACCAAAAAAGAAGGAGAGGGCACCGGGCTGGGAATGTCCATGGTTTATGGTATCGTGAAACAAAACCTTGGTAGTATTTTTATATACAGCGAAGTGGATGTCGGTACGACCATCAGGATCTATTGGCCTGCCAGCCAGGAGGAGGAGACAACTTATACGACGGAAATTCAAGCCTCTTTTCCAACACAAACTGGGGATGAGATCGTTATGGTTGTTGAAGATGATGATAATGTTCGCCATTTTACCGTTTCCGCGTTAAACCAGATGGGTTACAAGGTATATGAAGCCAGCTCTGGCAGGGAAGCTCTGCAAATTGTCAGTAAATACAACATAACTCCCAACCTGATGGTGACGGACTTGATCATGCCTGAAATAAACGGTAAAGTTCTCACCAGAGAGTTTAAGTCAATGTTCCCTGAAATCAAGGTAATTATTACCTCCGGCTACCCGGATCGGGATATTTTAGATATTGAACAATTGGAAAAAAACGTCCATTTTCTGCAAAAACCCTATTCCATAAGCAGCCTCTTAAATAAAATCCGCACGGCTGTCGCCAATGACGGAAACGAATAATTCCAATTCCGTTTATTTTTGATCCAGCTAAAAAAACTTCTTTACCACAGATGCCAAATGCTCAAAATGTACTGGTTTTGCCACATAGTCATCCATCCCTGCCTGCAGGCATTTTTCCCTATACCCTTTTGTCGCGTGTGCTGTAACAGCAATAATAGGGAGGTTGAAGCCATTTTTACGAATTCTGCTTGTGGCCTCCAGGCCATTCATGACCGGCATCTGAATATCCATGAAGATTACATCATATTGATTTTTCTGCACCCGCTTCACCGCTTCCAGGCCATTTATCACAATATCGACGTCAATTCCCAGCCTGTTCAGAAAGCGGGCGATCAATTTTTGATTGATCACATTATCTTCAACCAACAAACCCTTTATTTTTTCTCTCGGCTTTTTGGCCACCCTTTTACTGGTGGCATTCCCATTTTTCAAGGGGATGACCAGGTGAAAAACGCTGCCGGGAAAACCGCTTTGAGAATCCGGATTGGGGCTTTGGGCCCAGATTTGTCCGCCCATTTTTTCCACCAGTTTCCTGGCAATTGAAGTGCCCAACCCGGCTCCGCCGAACTGGCGAGTATGGGAATTGTCTGCCTGAGTAAATGGCTCGAATATTTGATTGAGTTGGTGGTTCGCTATGCCAATGCCTGTGTCTGAAATGCGGATGTGAATGTCAAAACCTTTTTGAGTCTTTTCTTTCACAGTCGCCTGCAATTGAACATATCCCGAATGGGTAAATTTAATGGCATTTTCCAGCAGGTTTTCCAGCACCTGTTCAATCCGTTGACCATCACCCAGTAATCGGGTTGGAATTTCATCCGCTATCATACATGAAAGGCTCAGTTTCTTCTCAACCGCTTTCAGCTTTGCTTTTTCCACCTCCTGCACCAGTAACTCCCTCAGGTTAAGAGGTAGATCCTTGATAACCAGTTGTCCGCTGCCGGATATATCGAGATCAAGGATATTGTCGACAATTTTTAACAGAGACCGCCCCGATTCCTGCATGATCTCTATCAATTCTTTTTGATTTGTGGATAATTCATCGTTACAAAGCAAATCAAGGGTGCCCAGTATTCCATTTAGAGGTGTTCTTATCTCGTGAGACATGTTGTCAAGAAACAAACCTTTTACCCGGGAAGCCTCCTCTGCCGCCTCCTTTGCATGAAGAATCTCCACTTCTCCCAGCTTCCTTTCGGAAATATTGATCATGCTCCCTTCATAGAAGGTGATCTCATGATTTTCATCCCTCAATACCCGGGCATAATCCTCGACCCAGATAATCTGCCCATCATACCTTTTCAGGGGCAATTCATAACGCCTGACATCACCAATTTCCGAGAGTACCCTTGTTTCCAGCAACCGGTCTTCAGCATGTACAAATAAGTCAGTAACCTTGGTTGCCAACAAAGTCTGCCTGTCCGGAAAACCCAACATTTTCACCAAAGCATGGTTGGCTTCAATAAGTTCACCGGCAGGTGTTGAACGATAGATACCG
>CBFDCH010000295.1:0-4223 GCA_965603235.1 uncultured bacterium
ACATTGTGTTAAAAACCTCAACCGGCACTTACCCCTCCACTCTGGCCAGTCTCATAGCTGAATTAATGCAAATGAGAGAGGATGCGTTTTATTATGAAAAGATGAAAAAACTGCAATTTTATGATGAGGGCAAACGTATCGATTATGTCCCTGAATTCAACCTGTTGCTGCCCTACTTTAAACGGCAAAAACGATTTGTTTTCGAGACCAAGAATATCGTGCAGCAACGAATGGTGGAGATCCTGGCCAGGGAATTGCAGGTAAACCCGGGGATCGTTGCCCACAGCGACATCTGGCGCCGTAAAGTGAAGAGCTCTCAGGATATCATCCTCCCCTTAAAGTTTAAACCACCCATGGCCAGCCGTTATGCCAGTCAGGGAGATAAATTAAAAAAAGAGGTGGAAAAGAAGCTCTACCCCGAAAAACTGGCCCAATTCATTAAAAGTCACAGAAACACTTCCCTGGCGCCACCCGGCAACGGCGACTATAAAACCCTGTATAAAAACATCAAAGGTCTGATAAAAAACGGCCTTTCGGAGGCGGTCATTATTAGGACCCTCACCGAAAATCCGGCCCGGCTGCTCGGTATCTCAAGGTATTTGGGCACCATCAGAACCGGCAAATTGGCCAGCCTGACCATCACGGATAAAAAAATCTTTGAAGACAAGGTAAAAATTAAAAAGGTTTATGTAGAAGGAACAGGCTATGAGCTCAAAGCCAAGGCCAAAGGCACAAAACCTCCGGCAGCCAATCTCACCGGCACCTGGTCCGTAAAGGTGGAAAGCGCCATGGGCAACTTTGAATTAAAAATGATTCTGGAACAGGACGGCAATGATCTGAGCGGAAAAATGACCTCGCCTATGGGGGACATGGAAATTTCCTCAGGATCAATTTCCGGCAACGAGGTTTCAATTTCAATCACAGCCCCCATCATGGGCCAGGACACAAAGGTTGAAATTTTCGGCAAGGCGGAAGGCGGCAAGATCAAAGGAACCATAAGTATTGGCTCCATGGGAGAAGGCACCTTTGAAGCTGAAAAAGACGAATCCAAGGGAGGTGTAATATGAGAAAGATCATTTTTGTCACATTAATCCTGAGCCTCTGTTTAATCCTGCCAGCCCAGAATCTATTGTTAAAGAATGGCACATTGTGGACCTTTGATAAAGGGTTGCTTGAAGGCCACGACATGCTGATACTGAACGGCAAGATAGCCAAAATCGGAAAAAATCTGACAGCAGCTAAAAATATTAAAGTGATTGATTTGCATGGGAAACAAATAATTCCCGGAATTATCGATTCCCACAACCATATCGGTCTTCTGGGGGGAGGCAATGAATTTGCCGAAAATATCACTCCGGAAGTAAAAATGGAATACCAAATCTACCCCGATGATCCCAATATCTATTACTCCCTCTCAGGCGGTGTCACCATGGCCTTTAATATGCACGGCAGCGCCAATCCAATCGGTGGCCAAAATGTTGTTATTAAATTAAAATGGGGAAAATCAATCGAAGAGATGTGGGACCAGAGAGCTCCCAGAACACTGAAAATGGCACTCGGTGAAAATCCCAAACGCATGGCTACATCGTTCCCAAACACGCGGATGGGAGTGGCATCTGCTGTTAAAGAGGCCTTGCAAAAGGCTGTTAATTATAAAAAAAGATGGCAAAAGTATCGTGCCGATTTCAGCAGGACAAAGAAAAAAGATCGCGGCAGATTGATCCCACCAAGAAAAGACCTGAGACTGGAAGCCCTGGTTGAGCTGCTTGACAAAAAACTCCTGGCCCGAATCCACAGTTACCGCGCGGAAGAAACCCTTGAGCTCATCCGTCTCTCCAAAGAATTCGGCTTTAAAATCGGAGCCTTTGAGCACATTCACCAGGCATATCGCATTGCCGATGAACTAAAAGCCAACAACATCGGTATCTCTATCTTTGCCGACAGTTGGAATTATAAGAGTGAAGCATCGGAATGGACCCCCTACGGTTATAAACTCCTCTATGAAAAAGGTGTCCTTATTTCGTTAAACTCAGATACTTCGGAACGGATGCGGCGCCTCTATATTGATGCCGGCAAAATGCGGCGGTACGCTGGCATGTCCGATTTGGATGCCTTGAAAACAATAACCATTAACTCAGCGATCATTCTGGCTATGGATAAATACACCGGCAGCCTCACCATTGGCAAGGATGCGGACCTGGCAGTGTTTGACGGCCACCCATTGAGTGCCATGAGTAAATGTATGTTAACCATCGTGGAAGGAGAAATCTATTTTGACCGCAGCAAAGATAAAAACGTTGGTGTGAAAACCAAGGGAGGTAAAAAATGAAAAAATTATTGATCGCAACCATTATAATTTTCTGCCTCACCACTCTGGCCATGGCCGATACGGGCGTGGCGTTGAAGGTGGGCAAGATTTTTACCCCCGAAAAAGTAATCAGTAATGGTATTATCCTCATCAACGGGGGGAAAATTCAAAAAGTTATCACCGGACCCTCTGTTCCGGCAGGATATAAAAGCATCGATTATTCCAAATACTGGGCCTATCCTGGTATCATCAATTCCATGACATCACTGGGTTTATCCGGTATATCCATGGTAAGGGAGTGGAATGACACCCGGGAAACCGGCAAATACAATCCCCATATCTCCGCATTTACCGCTTTCTATCCCTGGAATAACCTCATCCCCAATGCCCGGGACTTTGGAACATTAACTGCGCTGACCGCTCCAAGCGGCGGCACCATATCGGGCAAGGCGCTACTGGTTAACCTCCATGGCTGGACGCCGGCAAATGCATTTATCAAAAAGGAAGCGGCTCTTATAATAAATTTGCCGGAAAGTCCCCGTCGCAGACTGAGGCAGGCAGAAAAGAAAAAAACCGATTTTTCCAAAGAGAAACAAGCGCTTAAAAAATTCATCAAGGACGCTCACACCTACTTCCAGAAATCAGAGAAAAACATTGCCGTAAAATTCTGCAAAAAGTGTGAGTCCATGAAGGACCTATGGAGCAAAAAACTTCCGGTTATTATAAAAGACAATACTGCCAAAGATATAAAATTTGCCATTCAACTGGGAAAGGATTTTCAACTTCAGGTAATACTATATGGTGTTTATGAAGGGGAAAAAGTGCTCAAGGAGATTAAAAAATCCGGCTATCCCATTATTTTATCCTCCATGTATGGCACCAATCGCAAATGGGAAGACGGCTGCGATGTTGTTTTCCGCCTGCCGGGCGCCCTGGAAAAAGAGGGAATTAAGTTTGCCTTTTCATCATACTCTTCAGCTACTGCTTTTGACCTGCCGATCGAGGCAGCCAGGGCTGTGGCATATGGGCTGTCACAGAAGACAGCTGTGAAAGCTCTCACTCAATTCCCGGCTGAAATCCTGGGCATTAATGACTACGGATCCCTTTCGGCAGGGAAAATTGCCAACATTATTGTCACTGACGGCAATATTCTGGAAACTTCGACCGTGGTAAAACATATTCTGATTAAAGGTCAACCGGTTACAGCCAAGAGCTTCTTCAAAAGGGAGTATGACAGGGCCCGTGACAAGGTATCAGGAGAAACAAAATAACTGAGTAAAATCACTGCGGATATTATTGGAGAATTAACAATATTTTTTTTAGAAAATGAGTTGATTTTTTCTAGCCGATTATATATCCTTATGAGTTATTTTACATCGAGTGAAATCAGGAACAATGAAAACATTAACATTTAAAAAAGGGATTCATCCCAAAGAGTTTAAAGAGTTAACCGAACACCTGGAGATCCAACCCGCGCCCATACCGCCAAGAGTGCTGATTCCAATAAATCAACATATCGGCGCACCCTTGAAACCCCTGGTGGAGAAGGGCGACAGGGTAACAACAGGTCAACCCATAGCTAATGTACAGGCCTTCGTGGCTGCTCCGGTCCATTCCAGCGTGACAGGTACGGTTAAGAGTATTGGTAAATTTGCCACATCACAATTGCCAGCCGACACATGTATCGAAATTGAAACGGAAGAAACGGAAGAGTATCACTTTGATCAGGAACAGAAACACGACTATCAGGAATTGGAAAAAGAACAGATTGTTGATCTGATTCGTGAAGCGGGAATTGTTGGCATGGGAGGCGCAGCCTTTCCGGCATCGGTAAAATTTACACCGCCGCCGGACATCACCATTGACACCATCATACTCAATGGTTGTGAGTGTGAACCTTATCTCACCTCAGATC
>CBFDCH010000296.1:0-4222 GCA_965603235.1 uncultured bacterium
GGCCAGCTGACCGACCACTTCGATGCTGTAAACCTTTACTCCCAACTCTGCCAGAATGGCAGCCTGGTAACCGGAGCCTGTGCCAATTTCAAGCACCTTTTCCCCGGCGGTTAAATTTAGCTTCTCCGTCATATAGGCAACGATATAGGGTTGAGATATGGTTTGACCATAGCCAATGGGGCAGGGGTGGTCCCCATAAGGGTTATAACGCAGACGGAAAGACTCTGGAATGTAAAGATGCCGTTGCACCTTGTTCATGGCGGAAAGCACCCTTTTATCCTTAATCCTGTATCGTTTGAGGACCTTGACCATATTTTGCCGTTTGTGGATCCACTGCTGGATGGAATCATGATCCCCTTTCTGATTACAATACACCACCAGGGGAATAAGAGAAACCAGCAACGTAATTGGCAGGAGTATTCGAGCGACCGGCATTATTTTAGAATTCATCTCTTTTCCGTCTCTTCCAATAGGATAAAATAAATAATTAAAAAAATCAAAAAGAGATTTATTTTTTTGATCTTAAATTTGTTATAATTTTGTTTAAGAATGGATTATAAAGAGCATGCCAGGCAGCTTGAAAAAGTCATTGCCAGTTACGGCCATTTGCTTATTGCCATCAAGGGTTCTCCTGATCCTGATGCCATGGCATCAGCTTTTGCGTTGAAAGAAATTTGTAGTTCAACGAATACCACGGCACTCATTGATTCGCCGATCTATCCCAGCCTGGCCCAAAATTTAAAAATTGTGAAGAACCTGCACCTGCCGATCAGTTTTCAGGATTTCAGTAAAAATGTTAAGTTGTGTGACGCCTATGCTGTGCTCGACCACCCCTCTGTATTTGTGGAAGGAGTAACCGGGGTGATTCCCTGTGCGATTCACATAGACCACCACCAGATGGTAAAAGAGGATTATCCGGTCGATTTTCGTCTACTCAGTGATGAAACCGGTTCATCCAGCAGCATGCTCGCCCTTTTGATCAGGGAACTGGAGAAAACCCTGAAGTGGAACAGCAGACAAATGGCTAAGGTGGCCACAGCCCTCTTTTTTGGTATAAAAACCGATACCAATGATTTTCAGTATGCAACCATTGTTGATCAACAGGCAATAGAGTATATCCAGTCACATGTGGACATGGAGTTGATCAATGATATATCCTCCCGGTCATTCTCAAAAGCAGCCCTGGCCATACTCAACCAGGCTATTCAAAATCAGATCATTCAAAAGCGGTGGTTAATATCGGGGATCGGATATCTCGATAAGCGGCAGAGAGATATAATGGCCATTACCGCTGATTTTTTACTGCGCCGTGAGGATGTTGATTATGTGGTGGTTTTTGCCATTATCAGGAGTAAAAAAACGATCACCCTGGAGGCTTCGGTCCGCACCAGTGATGAATCCTTCAACCTAAACCGTTTCATTAAAAAAATATCTCATATGGGGGGAGCCAGGAAGTTTAAAGGGGCCTTCCAGGTAACCCTTGATTATTTTCGATATTGCAAGGATGAGGACCTGCTATGGCAATTGGTCTACTCAACCACCATGGAGGCCTTGAAAGAACACACCCGCATCACCTTCTCCAAAACAGCTCGGAGTTTGTATCGTAAATTATTTAACAGGATTGTCCGTTTGTTCAGGGACAGGAAAAGCGGCTAATAATCCTTAGCAAAAATGGTGCCAGATTTGGACAATACGGATGCGTTTGCCTGGCTGGAATTGGGAAACAATGATCCAATTATTTGGATTAATATTTAAAAAAAAGGAGCCGATCAAAAACCTTTGCTGTTATTCATTCGTATATTGGGAAAAAGAGGACTTATAGTTTATTTTTAATTATAAACTCTGTATCGGTTTGATAGTTCAGCACTCAAGGAAAACCGAAGGCATATTGGCTAATTGGGAATATGAAAAAGGTGCACTTTCTGCGCGTCCAGTGCTGCTGGTACTTTGACAAACCTGTTGACACAATTTTAACATCCTTTGTGGAAATCTTAATAAAAAATTACTGGGATAAATTTTTAAACATAAAAATCAATATATTTTTTTATTTGATGGCTATATGAAAACAAAAGAGTTTAAAAACCTTTGTTAGCAGGTTGATTCAATTATATCCCATTGTCAGCATCTGTAATTAACTATTTTTATTTTAAATTATATAACTTCATTTACGTTACTTTTTACGTTACTATTGTATCAGGAGTTATGCCATGGCGCAAATTAAGATGAGGGTAAAGTTAAGGGAACGGAAGGCAAAAGGGAGGCGAACGAGCTTATATCTTGCCTATTGGAATGGAAATGTCAGATATAAAATCACCAAGGGGGCGCGCAAGGGTAAATTTAAGGTTGGCCGATGGGAATACCAATTTTTAAAAATGTATTTAGTCGGTGACAAGACCAGGGATCGGCAAACCAGGGCCAAAGCAAAGTTGATATGCGCTGCTAAAAATTATGAACTGGAAAAACAAGAGCGTAACACCTTGTCCTCCAAAAAAAGGAGAGCAAATTTTGTTGACTTTTTCAGGAATCTAGCCAGCAAAAAAAGAAAGGAATCAACCGCCGGGGTATGGAATGGAACGCTTAAATACCTTGAAGAGTTCACGGGCAGCAAGGGGATCAAGTTCAATCAACTGAGCGTTGCATGGCTGGAAAGTTTAAAACAGTATTTTATTGATAAGGTCTCCAATAATGGGGGATCAATTTATTTCTCAAAAATAAGAGCAGCCATGTACCAAGCTGTTCTTGAAAATTATATTTCAGTGAACGAGAATCCTGGTTTCGCGGTGAAGGCAATCAAACTGAAAGGCGCGGTAAAAGCAAAACTCACCTTGGAAGAGATCCAGAGGCTTGAAAATGCAAAATGTATCAACAGCCAGATAAAAGAAAGTTTTATTTTCTGCTGCTATACCGGGTTGAGGGCGAGTGATATAAGGGCGTTGACCTGGAACGATTTTATCGAGAGGAATAATGGAAAACATAGTATTCGAATTTTGAAAAATAAAACAGGCGAAACGATATATCAGCCTCTTCACCATATTGCCATTGACATAATCAAGGCTATAAAGCCGCCAAAAAACAAAGGTGAGAAAATTTTTATTTTACCCTCTGTCCAATGGGGCAATATAGTGCTTGATAGATGGGCTGAAACGGCTGGCATTGACAGGAAATTAAGGTTTCACATGGCACGCCATTTTTTTGCAAATATTTCATTACAGGCCGGGGCTGGTTCATCTACACTTCAATCTCTGATGGGGCATAAGGCCATTAAGACGACCCAAAAATATATTTACCATGACGAAGAGACGAAACAGGAGGTGATAGAGAGATTGCCTCCCCTCAAAAGAAAGACAAAGGCGCAGATGGATTAAAGGGGGTCGTTGAAGCTCTTAAATATCATTTTTATTGATTTTTTTCATTTTTTTCAAAAAAGTTCTGATTCTCGATTCCCTGGGCAGCAAGAATGAGGGGAGGGGGTGGGATTTTTTCCCGCCTATGGGCAGTCTCAGGGTAGCGGTAATGCCCTGATCGGGATTATTTTTTAGGGTGATTTCACCCTTGTGTAAATCTGCTACTTCCTTGACCATTGCTAATCCCAGTCCAGAGCTTTTTTGTTCGCTATCCGGCCGTGGTAAAGAATAAAACTTTTCAAAAATTCTGTTTAGGGCATAGGGTGGAATACCACTACCATTGTCACGGATCATCAGGTGCAGAGTGGTTTTGTCAATTTTAAGAGATATTTCAATTTCCCCTCCGGACGGGGTAAAAGCAACTGCATTCTGAAGCAAGTTGTAAACGGCTTGAACGAGAAGAAAACGTTCTCCATAAAAGTGTTGCGAAGACTCAATTTGATTCAGGCAGGAGATGTTCTTTTTATTGATTTGCTGAGTTAAACTTTCCACAACCTCAGCGACTACCTCTTTCATATCAATGGATTCCACCTTATGCAGTCTTTGCCGTTTTTCAAGCGAGGCAAGTTCCAGCAGGCGATCAATTATGCGCCGGATGCGCCGACTCTCCTTATAAATGTTGGAAATAAATTTTTTCCTTTCTTTTATCGGTAATTTTTCCTGCAGCAACTCTGCAGCTCCCTGTATTGAAGAGAGGGGGCCTTTCAATTGGTGAGTCAGGTTCTGAATATAGGTTTCAATATAAGCTTTTCCTTCCAGGGCTTCACGCATATTTTCAAAGGCTTCTCCCAGAGTTTTCATCTCCCCTTTGCCCAAGT
>CBFDCH010000297.1:0-4180 GCA_965603235.1 uncultured bacterium
GTGGGCCACTCCTGTATTACCAGTATTCCTTTGCGATCGCAGAGATCATAAAATTCATCTGTTTCAGGCATTCCACTACCCCATCCCCTTAACATTTGAACATGCTGCATTGCTGCCAGGCTTAACACCCTGTCGTATCGTTCCCTTGAAAAATCCATCAGAGGATCCATGGTACACCAACCGGTTCCTTTGATGAAATGCGGTTCCTTGTTAACGATAAAGGTCCAATTGTATTTCTCAGGGAAGGGTCCGCCAGGCAAAGGGGCTGTTTCAATGGTCCTTATCCCAAAAATGAACCTTTTGATATCTTCCTGAGTACTATTTGAAGCCTTAAAACTCAGGTGCATTTCGTATAGATTCTGTTCCCCCAAATCAACCGGCCACCACAATTTTGGATTCGGAATTGTAAATTGCCAGTGTATCTCCTTTGAACCGCCCGGCGATTGATCGATCTCTTCTTCAAAATAATAAACATCTTCAGGGTCTTTAAAATTCTCAGGTGAGATCGTTGCAGTAAGCTTGCCTTTCCAGGCTTCTTTTGGACCATTCAGTTTGATAACAAGATCCATCACTCCATTCTGAGCGTCTTTCGTTGATATAAATGGATGCTCGATAATCACTTTTGGCTGAGAATAAAGTTTGACCGATCGCCAAATTCCCAGTGGAGGTATTATTGAATAGTGCCACCCATAGACATTGTTAAAAACAACAGTTCTTTTCCAACTCGAGTTGTTATATTCACTGCCGTCCTGAAATTCTTTGGGGACACCTTCTAATTTGACAATGAGGGTATTTTGTTCTTTTATCAGGTGTGTTATATCAAATTCCGGACCTCCAAACATTCCTTCATGATCACCCAGCTTTGAGCCATTAAACCACACTGTAGACCTGTTGCAAATGCCTTCAAAGATAAGTTTCTCATTTGATGAATTATCTGGGCGGGAGAACTCCTTTTTCATCCACCAGGTTTTATAACTTTCCTCACGTGCAATCAATTGATTCTTCCCAAATGTAGGATCAGGTATTAATCCTGCTTCTACCAGTGCAGTATGAACGCTTCCAGGAACAATTGCGGGTATGAACTCTTTCCAATGAGTATTCAACCTTTCGGTTTCTTCTCCACCTTCAATCATCTGCCAGTCACCATCCAGACTGAAAAAGAGTGAACTGGCATCGGTTGACCTTTCTCCTTTCTGTAATTTAATTTTCTCAACAGGAATATCAAGTGGAGATGATCCGGGATGATACATTTCCCTATCGATTTCATCCAGGGATTTTCTTTTCCTGATTTTTAACTCAGATAACTCTTTTTGCAGCATCAGAATATCCTCTCCTGAGATACTGCTCCCAAACGTAAAATATATATCCAATGCTGCAGATTCTTTTCCATATGTTGAGATTCCCGGAAAGTATTTCTCCAATACAGCTTTAGCTTCAGGAATTAATAATACAGAATCAATCGGAGTTTCGCTGGTGATATGAATTCCTCCTTGCTGTGAATAAATGGGAACTACAATGCCTCCAACCAGGAACAAAAAGGCCATTCTCATGACTGATTTCATCCTTTCAATCATTTAAATTTCCTTCCAAGTATTTCTTCAAGTCTAAAAACTTCCACCGCATTTTCCCTGAAAATTCTCCCGGCAATTTCCAGGGCAACATCTTCTGTCAATAGTCCTCTTTCAATCCTTTTAGAGAGTGTCTCAGCCACAACACTTTTGCCAAATTCGAGAGATCCTGTGGCTTCTTCGATAAATGCGCAATCTCCACCCCAGAAGATTTTATTATAGGGAACGCAATCCAGCATTTCATCCAAAGCAAGAACCGCTTTCTCCCTTGATATTTGTGGTAACCAGACAAGATCCAGGTAGACGTTTGAGAACATTTTCCCCAATGCAATAAATTCACTTGTCCAGGGATATCCACCATGGAATAATACAAAATTTGCATCAGGGTATCTTCTAACCAGATCATTTAGCTTTAATGGATTTGAATTTTCGAGATGATTACCATTACCAGCGAGATATCCTGTGTGGATCTGAACGGGTAAATGATTTTCAATAGATTTTTTTATAAACCAATGAAACAGGTAGTCCTGTATTAATTTGGCTTCCTCCCGGCTTAAGCTTTCTGAAGGTTTGGCAAACAGGTTTTTAGCATCTTCAAATGAAACATCCTCAAATTCGATGGTTCTTGCATAAGCCAATGAACTTTTTACTGCAACGGCTTTGTTTTCCACATTTTTTTGAAACAGGATGTCACAATAATTCAGGTAATCATCCAGCGTTTTTATCGTATGCCCTTCTTCATTTGCCTTCTCGTATATGAATTCCAAATCTTCTCCTGGAGCCGGTCGGCTACTGGACGACAGGACCATACCATTGATATGAATCACCCCTGCATAGTAGTTTGTATCAATATCGTATTCGAGTGAATTCCAGTACCGGTCCAGAAACATCAACTCAAAACCAGCTTTCTGAAAGGCCGTACCAAACCAGGCAGGGTAGTTGGAGTAATTATTTACGATTTGAGCATTGAGTACGGGGATATTTGATTCTGTGAAGTATTTGTTTTTAAAATCATACAACTTCTGAAATCCCTTAATAAAATGACCATAATAACTCGTTGCTCTGGAGTAGTTTAGCGGGCCTCCGTATTGTTCCCACAATTTGTACACGTCATTTACACCTGATGTCTGAATATTTAATTGCTGCAATCCCGAAGAAACTACATCATGGAACAGGTACGTCTGGCCCAATAAATGATAAAAACTAACAGAGTCAAAGCCAAATTCATCTGGTCTGCGCTGATGCTCATGCGTGTTAATGACCTTAATGTCATCAGTAAATTTTAATATATGCTGGTATATATCAGCTTTCTGATTGTCAACAGTACATTTCTGAAAAACAAATGTGGATATGCCGGCCATGAAACTGATTAACAGAAACCGCCTAAAATTTTTGTAAATTTTCATTGCTCTTTTCTTGTTGGAATACTTTGTCAGGTTACCTTATCGCTAAGGTAATTTCTTTTGTTGCATTAATACATGCGTCCTTGAGAATAGTTCCTAGCGGCTTGCCGCAAGGAGCTTCAATTACTCGATGATAATTTTATCAATTGGTACTGTTGGTTGGCCTATGGAATAAAATTCTACTACCAGTTCATTGTTTGTAGCAGTAGCCTTTATTGCGCCGTAATTATCATCATAACAAAATGTGTCAAATTCTTCATCATTCAACTGTGCAGAACTACATTTGTACAAGGATTTTCCTCCCAGGCCATTCACAATATAGTAAAGGCCCTCTTCTCCTTTTTTTTCCATTCGGGAGTAAATATGGTTATGCCCGGTCAAAACAATGTTGACTTGGGAATTGTAATAATCCCATTGCATTTTTTCAGTGTTATCATGACGGCCAGATGTATATGGAGGATGATGAAAGTAAACAATATTATAGGCAGTTACAGACAGATTCAGTTGTTCATAAAACCAATCTTTTTGTTCATCAACATTTTCAGCAACAGAATTTAATGAGTAAAAACTCACCGCTCCCCAAACAAATTTATAATGGGTTTCTCGTTGGGGCAATGTGAAGAAATTGAGATACGGCTTTAATTCGTCTCTATTGTCTGCATCATGATTGCCCGGCGACGGAAAAAAGCGATTTACGCCATCTTCAAATGCTTTACCATTACACTGGTATTCAGCAGGGGCATCGAAATTGTAAATGTAATCGCCGTAATAATCACTAATGTTTCTTTTTATGGTTTTAAGTTCGCCATATTCATAGTTGTTATCGCCTGTTGTAATTATGAAATCAGGGTTCCAGCTTTTAACAAGGTTCGCAACTTTTTCTTCCGGCTCACCTGCTTTTCCGTAATCTCCAATTACCGCAAATACAATTGAATCAGCTTCAATGCAGGTTTCGAAGCCAATGGGATCAATTAAATCTATCTTACTACAAGATTGTATAATCCCAGACAACAGGAATAAAAACAACAGCATTCTATATTCAACTATCATCTTCAACATTTCTAATGATAGGTGTCCCCTGAATTCAATCCTTATAAACCGGAACCATGAAATTGAAAAGCACGTATACTCCATCAGGGCAACTTTAAAATTAAAGATTATTTTCTAACGCTAAACGGCCGACGAGTCGGGAAGCTGAAAGAGGGGTCA
>CBFDCH010000298.1:0-4164 GCA_965603235.1 uncultured bacterium
GATTTGCCATTCGGATTTTGAAATTTTCATTTGCTCAACCCCCACTACATCTGTAGTAGTTATACTACAACTGTAGTAGTTTGTCAACAAAAATATTTACTTTTTTTTTCACCATAATAGAAGTGGATTTGTCAACAATAAAGATTTGACACTTATGGTCACAGATTTGTGGCAATATGATCTGCTGTCTATGAATATTTTCAAAATGAACTTGATTAAATATTTTTTAATCGATATTATCAGGTTAAAGCTTTTGGGGGCTTACTTAAATATGAAGACAAAATCATGCAATATTTTGTTTTTAAGTTTTTTTTGGATTATTCTTTCAACGCAAATCTATTCACAAAAAAAAAATAGACTTCCAAACTCCATATGATAAATGGGCTTATATGTTGGTAAATTATTCCTTAAACCTTCAGCCCAAAGAAACATTATTGATAGAAACCACCCACTTATCTAAAGAACTTTGTTTACTTGTCTACAAAGAAGCGATAAAAGCCGGTGCGCATCCCTACCTTTCTCTTGAATTACCGGGGACCAAGGAGATATTTTTCCAATTTGCCAAAGATACTCAACTAACGTTTGTAAATCCCGTATATAAATTCAATTATGAAAATTTTGATGCCATACTTTATATTATTGCGCCAGCGAACACTCGATCTTTAACTAATATAGACCCAATACGTTTTCGCAAAGCAAATAATGCATTTGTGAAAAAAGCTAAAAAGTATCTGTACAGGCGTATCGGTAACAAACAAATGAAATTTTGTTATACATCGTTTCCAACGCAGGCACTTGCCCAGGAAGCTGATATGGGGCTTGAAGAATATATAAGGTTTGTATTTGAATCATGCAAATTAAATGAACTGCTGCCATTGAAATCTTGGGAAAAACTATCACAAAAACAGAAGAAATTATGTGACTGGCTAAATGGGAAATCAAAAGTGATTCTACGTGGACCGAATATTGATCTGCAGATGTCAATTAAAAATCGCAAGTTTGTAAATGATGATGGTATGGAAAATTTTCCTGGAGGTGAGATATATACTTCACCAGTCGAGAATTCAACGAACGGCTGGGTTCGTTTCAGTTATCCTGCAATCTTTAATCAACATGAGATCATTGACATTAAATTGTGGTTTAAGGATGGTAAAGTAGTCAGGGAGAAAGCATCAAAGGGGCAAGCATTTCTTACTGAAATACTCAATTCAGATACTGGTGCGAGGATTCTTGGTGAATTGGTCATTGGGACAAATTATGGCATTAAACATTTTACCAAGAATATGTTATTCGATGAAAAAATCGGTGGTACAATCCATATAGCTGTTGGACGGGGTTTTCCAGAATGTGGCGGTATGAATAAATCTGCAATCCATTGGGATATGTTATGTGATATGTCAGCAGGGAAAATCGTTGTGGATGGTAAAATCATTTATAAAAATGGTAAATTTGTTCTAAAAGTCAATTAATTTTCTTGTTTAGCAAAAACACTGCAAAGTATTCACTGGTAACGAATGGCTGTAAGTTAGTGCTTGGATTCAGGTAAAATGGACATTTTTCATTACCATTGGATCCAGGTCTTTGTATCTCTCCGTTTTTATCGATTCTTTGATCTGGTTGACTATCTTTTGCTTCAGGTCAATTTTTTCCTGGAGTTTTTCAAACTTGGACTCATAAAAGATTTTTACATCGTGTAATGCCACTCCTTCATCCTTATTGATGCTTCGATTTTTTACCAGCTCTCTAATGGCATAATGTTCAATTTCCAGTTTTTCCAGATCCAATCGGGCATCATTCAGTTCAATTTCCAATTCCACCAATTCATCCTCAATTTCCTGCATCATTTTCAGGGCCAGGTAATCCCTCTCCTCCAGATTGTTTTGGGGATCAAGGTACCACCCCCGCCCTTCATCAATGGCACAATCAAGCCATGTCACCTCCCGGGCCCGGTTGGTCTCTTTGAATCTGGCCAGTAAGTCCTGTGCTCTTTTGGTCGGCAGATGGGCCAGGGTCATACAAACTTCCTCCAACTCTTTAATTGATGAAGATATAGAGAAAAGTATTGTTTCATATTCCTCATAATTCACTTCCACTAAATCTTCATTTCGGTTTTGGGTTTCATTTTGTCTCATGTGTCCTCCTGAAATTTCCTTTGGCATTTTTCCTGCCAAAGACCAGGATGAACAAACCTGCATTATTGCCGGGTTTCCAGGATTTCGAAAAATTTTAGGATAAAGTATTGTTAGCAGCTCACAAAATTAGCGTTAACGATACTTTACATCATTAGTCAGGTTTTTGTCGCCTGTCCCCTTTTTTAATCTATTTATCCAATTTTTTTAATGTGTCTTGAATGAGTGTGCTTTTTGGAAATTCCTTTTGTGCTTCTTTTAAAACCTGCTTTGCCTGTTTAACAGCCCCTTGTTCAACCAAAAGCTCCGCGAGCCTGATACGGTTGGCTATTTGTTGATCCCTTGCCTTTTTTTTATTACCTGTGGATACTTTAAGTATTGTTATTGTGTCAAGAGAATTCATTGCTTTGTCTCGGAGTTTGTTAAATTGAGTTTTATTTGGTGCTTGATATTGGATATTAAAATGAAGGCCACCGGATATGAATTTTCGCAGCATTGTAATTGATTTATTAGGCAATTTGGCAAAAATTTCTGAACACCTCAAACCGTTGATCACATTCTCCTTTACTTCACATGATATGCCCTTGCTCTTCAATTGTCGTGCCATTTTCTTGTCTTGGCTGACCATTCTGGAATAATTTTCTCCTGGAGCTTCTCTAACTATTAAGCGGATAAAAAGACCACGAATACGGGGATGACTGAACATTACCTTTGTGCGTGGATCCCGGTAGTGCTTTGTTGTCCACCCCTGTGGCGGTATGAACATAAAGTAGCCATTCTTTTTGTCCTTGAAAATTTTTGCCTCACTTTTTGTCCCTTTAGATTGCAGATTACCAGGCAATAACATCACAAAAAAGATGAATAAAAATAGAACTCTCATTACCTTCATTTATTACTCCTTTCTCGATTTATTTAATGAATACTTAAGAAACAGGCCTATGAACTTATGATTACTTTTATAATAAAGGAAATATTTAAAATAATAAACAATAGCATGGGGTCGGCCAGAAAATGTTATGTAATAAAAATTTTGTCGCCTGTTCCCTTTTTTACTTTTTTATTAGTATTGTGTGAGCGGTTGATGTGTTGAGATTGCCGGTTGCCAGGGTGAGGATCTGCGTATTTTTATCAAAATACCATCCTTTTGTGGAAAAATCTTCCCGGCTTTTGCGGAGGTTCAACTTTTTACCATCAATACTTACCGTATGCGGTGTTTTTTTTGTCAGGAATATCTTAAACTGATAGGGCCTGGATACCGGTTTATTATTATATGTTCCCTTTATGCGGCTCACATCCAATTGAATGATTTTTTGATTTTCCCGGCTGGCAATGGTCATGGCAGAATATTTGCCGGCCTGGTATTCCGTGCTCATGCCATCGTCCTCAAACAGGACAAATCGGGAAGATTCCGAGGGGTATATTTCAAATGTCAATTGGTCGGGAGTTTGCGGGTCGATCCATCCCATCTCCTGACGTTTGCAAAGGATAGCACCTTCTTTGATAAACAGTGGCAATTTATTGATATCCGAGACATCGTATCTCAGAATACCGCCTCCCTTAAATACCTCTTTACTCCAATAATCAATCCAATGTGAACCCGCGGGTAGAAATATCTCCATTGATTGATAATCACCGGTAACCGGTGCTACCAGGATCCAATCGCCGAACAAATATTGTTCTGGCCATTGATTTCCATTCACATGATGGTCGTCTGGAAAAGCGAGCATCATGGGGCGGCAAATCGGCATGCCGGTTTGATAATAGTGATGGGCATAGGAATAGATATATGGCAGCAGTCTGTATCTCAATTTGCGGTGTTTCCGTATACTTTTTTCAGCAGTCTTTTTTGATGGTTGTGGAGAGGACGTTGATTTTGTCAATGATGTCTCTTCTTTTCGACCCGTAATTTGAATTTTTTTTACAAAACCACTGGTGTTGATATTACCGGACCAGGGTTTGGGATTATGGGAGCGGCTGATGGGTGAGAAATCCGAGAACTGGTTCCAGCGGGCCTGGATTTTCCAATTGGCTCCAA
>CBFDCH010000299.1:0-4160 GCA_965603235.1 uncultured bacterium
TTATCCTAAAATGGGTTCACTACCAATTGAGTTACGACGGCTTTCACGTTAATGCTCAGAATCTGTATGCAGCCACTTTCAGCAATGGCAGTATGGTCACACCCACGGCATTGTCAAAATATTTAAAATCAGAGTACCCGGAAATCATTCGCACCTCCCGTTATGCCAATCTGGGAAAACAACTATTAAGGTATGAGGACAAAGAGATAAATGAAGAGGGCGGTATTATAGTGGAGCCGGATTTTATTGCCATGTTTACCATACCCTTATTAGAGGGGAATAAGGAAACAGCTCTTAAAGAACCTCTCTCCCTCCTGCTCTCCGAAGACCTGGCATACAAGTTGTTCGGCAATATCAATCCAATCAATAAAACAGTCACATTCAGTGCCCAATACGATCTGAAGGTTACCGGTGTCTTTAAAAATTACCCATCCAATTCCCACATCAAATGTGAATACATTCTTCCCCTGGCAGCGGCCAAGGAATGGAAATGGTTCAGGGACCTGAACACCTGGAATGAAAACAATATCCGCACTTATGTGCAGCTTCAGCAAAACACGGTTGTCGGTTCAATTGATAAAAAAATATCAAATGTGGTGGAAAAACACCGTCCCCAGGATAAGCGTTCCCTATCATTACGGCTGATCACACGGCTTCACTTACATCGCCACTCCAACAGTCCAATTACCTATGTATACATATTTTCCACCATGGCCATTTTCATTCTCCTGATCGCCTGCATCAATTTCATGAACCTAACCACGGCTCGATCAACCACCCTGGCCAAAGAGGTAGGTATACGTAAGGCTGTGGGGGCTGGCAGATCACATCTGATTCGTCAATTTTTAGGGGAATCGATTATGTTAACCCTGATCGCCCTGGCAGTCGGGATATGCTTGATGGCCCTGTTTTTGCCAACCTTCAACCACCTCACCAGCGAGGCATTCACCTTTGGCGGCCTGTTTCAAGGGAGTATGATTTGGGGCATACTGGCGGTTCTCCTCTTTACCGGCATACTCGCCGGCAGTTATCCGGCCCTATTTCTATCTCGATATCAAACAGCCAATGTGATTAAGGGAGTCCTACCCTCTGACATGAGGGGAACAGGATTCCGCAAGATCCTTGTCGTCACCCAGTTTTCCCTGGCTATTCTGCTGATGCTGAGTACTTTAATGGTCTATAAACAGGTAAACTTCTTAAGGGATCAGGATGTGGGTTTTAATAAAGAAAATATCGTCTATTTTGGGATTGGCGAAAGGTTTCGCAGCAACTTTGAAACCATCAGAACCGAACTTATGGTTAATCCCAAAATAGTAAATGTAACCCTTACTGACATAGCCCCATACCGCTGGCAATCCAATGCCGGCTTTGGAGATGTGCACTGGCAGGGCAAAACCAACAATCAACAGGTAAAAATGGTGATGGTCACTGTTGACACCAATTATCTGGAAACTTTTGGCATGACCATGGCTCATGGCCGGTTTTTCTCAAAAAAGTTACAAACGGATGTAACAGATGCATTTGTGGTCAACGAAACAGCGGTCAGGGCCATGGAAATGAAAAATCCTATTGGCAAGCAACTGAAAGTTTGGGATTTACGAGGCAAAATTATTGGCGTGGTAAAGGATTACCATTTTGAATCCATGCACAATAAAATTATTCCCATGGCCATGCGCATTCGAGGCTATTATGGCCAGGCCTGCATAAGGATTAACCCCCTCAATACAGCTGAAACCATACTATATTTAAAGGAGAAATGGAAGAAAATATACCCGGAATATCCCTTTGAGTACCGTTTTCTTGATGACCGGATCCACAGCCTCTATCAGATTGAGGAGGCTATCGGCAAATTGGTCAAGACTTTTACCATCCTGGCGATTTTCATATCCTGTCTGGGCCTCTTTGGACTGGCCTCTTTTATGGTAGAGAAACGGACCAAAGAGATTGGTATCCGCAAAATATGCGGTGCTTCGATATCAGGTTTGATTTATTACCTGTCAAAAGATTTTCTAAGGCTGGTTTTACTGGCCTCTATTATAGCCACTCCTATCACCGCCTTTCTGATAAACAAATGGCTGCGGGAGTTTGCCTACCGGGCCAGCCTGAACGCGGGAAACATTTTGCTGATCACAATATTATCTCTAAGCATTGCTTTCATTACCATTGGCTATCACACATTCAAGTCGGCCCGCATCAATCCCACCGAAGCCCTACGATATGAATAAGAGGGAAAATACAAGACCTGACCTTCAAAGCAATACGTGATAGAATTATCATAAATATGAATGGCAGAGATCAGGAATGGTGGGTGTATATAATCAGATGCGGGGACAATACCTTGTATACAGGTATAACCATCGATGTAGCCAAGCGGTTTCAGGAGCATCAAGAGCAAGGGATTAAGGGGGCCAAATATTTACGGGGTAGGGGACCGCTGCAACTGGTCCTCAAAAACAAGATCGGCAGCCAAAGCCTGGCCCTGAAAGTGGAGAATAAAATCAAAAGACTTGCCAAAGAAGACAAAGAGGCATTAATTAAAAACAGCAAATTTGTAAAGGATATTGTCCGAACCTGCGACCAATAAAGGTTCTCGGCATTTGCCGGAATGTATGGTTTTAATGAAAATTCCTCTGGCAGACGACCTTAAATGACCCATTTAGGGGACAATTTTGCCCCAATAGAGTTGGAAAACAACTTGCTCTCTTAGTGTCAGGAGGCTGAAAATGAAAAAAACATTGATGTTACTTTTAATCTTGTTAGTGGCGGGAGGCCTTTGTTTTGCACAAGAAAACCAATACTATGATGACGATTATAATGATGATTATAATTACACCGAGTATGGCGACGAGAATCTGACATACGATTATGGATATGATGCGGCCCAGCCGTATCTTGATTCATATTATGGTCCTGTGTATTATTGGGTCCATCCTCATGAAAACCTCTACTTTGTTTTGATCGGCAGACGGGTATTCCTGATGCCCTTCTATCAGTTGAGGTCATTCTGGCATCGCCTGAGCTGGTCACTGGTGTCCATGAACCGCTTTATCGGTCTTTCCTGTGGTTACCTGAACTATTATGACAATTGGGTCAGGTTCAACTACTATTACGACTATTACGGCAGGCACCGCTACAACCGTTACAACAACCGCTGGGTCCACGGACGCTACCGCAACCATTACCGCAACCGCAGATCAAACAGGAATTATTATAAACACAGACAACGGGTGTTAAGGAGTAGAAATCTGAACAAGCGCGGGGGGGCCAGGAACCGCTCTAACAATACACGCTATAGAAACAATCGATATAACACCAGCAGAAAGAATAATAGTATAAGAAATCGTAACACCAATACTCGTTACCGTTCAAACAGGTACAGCAACAACAGACAGAATAACCGGACAAATACGAACCGGAACAGAAACAAAAACACTGCTTTCAATAAAAACCGTTATGCCAATTCGAATAGATATACAGCTGGCCGCAAAGCCAACCGCAGCTCAGTACGCACCAGGAAGGCACCTGTACAGAGGTATGGCATCAACACCAGGAATACACCGCGAACAATAAACAGAACCCAGTCGCGCCTTGGCTACAATGCTCCACAGGCACGAAACAACAGCCGCTATAATAAGAGCAGGGCTTACAATCAGAGATCCACCCCGCGCAGGCAGAGTTATAATAAAAATAGCGCCAGATCTTACAATAACCGAACAATAAACAGACGAAGCACCAGCCGCTATAAAATCCAGAGGAGCAGCCCCAGCAGATCCTCCCGCAGCAATCGTATCAGCAGATCGACACCCAGCAGGCGCTCAGTCAATCGTTCCTCTTCCAGGAGTAGCCGAAGTGTTTCCCGTTCCCGTTCCAGCAGCAAATCAAGCAGCCGTCGCTCAGTCAGCCGTTCCTCTTCACGCAGCAGTTCAAGATCTTCATCGAAAAGCAGTTCAAAGTCTTCAGGCCGCCGCAGACGCTGAATCCTAATACGAAACGACAATACTTTTTCACACAAAATTCATAACAGGTTCAGATTGTTTACAAAATTGCAGACCACCTTATAAGTAGAAGGAGGTTAAAATGGAAACCAAAAAGAATCTGGCCAAGGGGATGTCGCCCTCGGAGGCCCATCCAACCGTCTCGGGCCCGACGGTGAAGACGGT
>CBFDCH010000300.1:0-4153 GCA_965603235.1 uncultured bacterium
TAGCTATGGGATTAGAATTGGCAATGGCTGAAGCGGCATAGGCAGCGAGACCTACCGGTGGTGTGTCATCGGCTAAAATACCGAAGTAGAAAACGAATAAATGAGCTGCGATTAAGGGTACGAAAAAGCCATGGCTAGCTCCAAGCTGTACAATTATAGGGGCTGTTAAAGAAGCCATGACAATGTAAGTGGCAGTTGTAGGCAGGCCCATTCCAAGCAATAGACTTGCCAGCGCTGTGATAACCAAGATAATAAAAATATTCCCCCCGGAAATTTGTTCGACAATTTGAGTGATCATCCCGCCGATACCCATGCCGACAATACCCACAATAATGCCGGCTGCAGCAGTGGCAATGGCAACGGGTATCATGTTTCTTGATCCAGCAACAAAACCATCGATGATTTGTGTGCCCGCTTCCCTCAGGGCGGTCATCATGGTGGATTTGCCCTGGATTACCTTTGCGAATGCCTGAAATAAAATAATGACCAGCAATACCAGAATGGCTTTGAAGGCAGCCAGCTCAGGGGAGTGTCGCAGTATGATTAATTCAAAAACCAGGATAACTATGGGGATTAGATAAGCAATTCCACTTCTCAAGGTAGGGAAAAAGGGAGGTTGATCCTTTTTGGCAAGACCTTTAATGCCCAGTTTAACCGCTTCGAGATGGGTAATATAGAAAAGTGCAAAGTATGACACCAGTGCGGGTATGGCGGCGGCTTTTATCACTTCGATGTATGGAACATTTACATATTCGGCAATTATAAAGGCTGCTGCACCCATGATTGGCGGCATCAATTGACCGTCTGTGCTGGCAGCAACCTCAATGGCTGCCGCTTTTTTGGCTGGATAGCCAACCCGTTTCATCAATGGAATGGTAAACGTTCCAGTGGTTACAATGTTGGCAATACTAGAGCCGGAAATCATTCCCATTAATCCACTGGCCGCAACAGATGCTTTGGCTGGTCCTCCACGAAAGCGTCCCAATAGGGAAATGGCCAAATTTATAAAAAAACGGCCGGCGCCCGCTCTCTCGAGCAAAGCTCCGAAGAGTACAAAAAGGTAGACAACTGATGCTGAAACGCCAAGGGGAATGCCGAAAATTCCTTCTGAGGAGAGTGCAACCTGGGTTACATATTTGCGGATGGAAACACCTTTAAAAGCAAAGATTTCCAAAAGATAAGGGCCTAGAAAAGCGTAGAGGGTAAAGAAGAGGACAATAATTGAAAGAGCGGGACCAATGGCCCGCCTGGCGGCTTCCAACAGCAGCAGGACAATCAGGAGTCCAAAGATAGTATCAGATATGTTGGGAGCACCGGATCGGAGAGCAATTCCGTGCCAGTTGTTAATGAGATATAAGGAAGAAAAAACTCCCAGGAGCGCTAGAAAACAGTCAGTTCCTGAAATAGAGTGTGCACCAACACCGTTCGGTTTCTGCTGATTTTTTATGGGAAAGGCGAGAAACAATAGAACAAACGCAAAAGCGAGATGGATTGAGCGTATTGTAATACTGTCAAGTATAATTATACTGGGTAAGGAGAGTTGGAAGAGGGCCCAGGCAACGGCAAAAAAAACAAAAATCTTTTTGTTTAGTCCGGACAATTGACGATGTCCTGGTTCACTTTTGCGGGGAATTTGAACGGCTTGTTGATCCATTGCCTATTCCCGGTTCTCTTTATTCTTTGGGAGCAGTCCTCGGTTAATATGGTGAATGAGACCGTTTTCCCGATAATATCTCAGGGCTCCCGGGTGGAGGGGTGCAGAGAGACCGGTTAACATACTTTTTTTAGATAAAGACGAGTAGGCTGGGTGAAGGGATTTAAACTCCTCAAGGTTGTCAAAAATTTGTCTGGTTACAGTATACACGAGTTCTTGGTCGACATCTGCCGATGTGACCAGTGTTCCTTTCACGCCAAAGGTGGGGATATTAAGTTGATTGGCGGCTTTGGGGTAATGATGAATGGGTATTTGAGTTTGTGTATAGTAAGGATTGTTACGTATAAGGGTGTCAATCGGTGGTCCGGTAAGGGGAATAAACCGCACTTGAACGCGTCCAGAAGTGGCCTCTTTGATGTTACCATTGGGATTGCCTACAGTATAAAAAAAGGCATCAATGCGTTCGTCCATCAATAAACCGGGAGCTTCGACTGCTTTGACATACTCAGCGTGCAATTCTTTTTCAGTGATGGCAAAGGCGGAGAGAGCGTCTTTGGCATTTTGTAGGGGACCGGAGCCGGGATTTCCCAGGTTGACCCGTTTATTTTTCAAGTCCTGGATTCGCTGGATGCCGCTTTTCACGGTTGCCACCAGAATCACCGTTTCGGGATGTATCGAAAGAACCGACCGTAATTTAAGTTGAGGCCCCCGGTGTTTCCACTCTGATAATCCGTGAAAGGCCTGATACTGGCGGTCTGATTGGACAACACCAAATTCTAAATCTCCGCTTAAAACCGCGTTGACATTGTAGACTGATCCGGCTGTGGCCTCGACAGTGGCTTTGATCCGCAGAGTCTTTATGTTTTTGTTGATCAGCCGGCAAATTGCCCCGCCGGTTGGATAGTAGATACCAGTGACAGCTCCTGTGCCTATACTGATGAACTTCAGGTTATTACAATTGTTCAAGGAAAAAAGTGAGAGAAAAACCAATAGCAGAAGGGGGACAACAATTGGTTTTTCTAATCTTGATCTCAATTTTCTTTTTTTATTTCAGCATACAGATTTTTTTCTCCCTCACTTTTAGCAACAATAACGGCGCCCATGCTGTCGCTGAAAATATTCACCGTGGTCCTGAACATGTCGATGGGTCGGTCAATGGCCAGCATGGTACCTATGATAAGGTCTACTTCAGGGCCGGTGAAGCCAACCGCTTTGGTAACAATGAAAATGACCACAACTCCGGCGGCCGGTATGCCTGCAGCACCAATCGCTGATAAAAGAGCGGTCAGGGCAATGATAAATTGTTGGAACAGGGTTAATTGAATACCTAAAACCTGGCTGATAAAGATGACACCCGCACATTCGTACAGGGCTGTGCCATTCATATTAACCGTGGCTCCCATTGGCAGCACAAAACTGGAGATTTTATTTGATACTCCGGCTTTTTTCTCTACATCCCTCATAGTTACAGGCAGAGTGGCATTGGAGGAACAGGTGGAAAAGGCGGTGATCATGGCAGATGTCATGGCCTTAAAGTGATAAAGGGGATTGATGCGGGTAGTAAAATAGAATATTCCCGGAAGGACTAAAAATAAGTGGATTAAAAAGCCGCCAATAATGGTAGCTGTATACAATGCCAAGGTGCCGAATAGACCGATACCAGCAGTCGCAACCGTTTTTGTGATTAATCCCAGCACACCGAGGGGGGCTAGCTTAATGATGTATTCGGTAATTTTCATCATAACGTCAAAAACGGAATTAAAAAAACTTTTTAACAATTTCTGATTTTCCGATTTGATTTTGGTTATGGCAAAGCCTAAGAATATAGCAAAGAATATAATCCCGAGTATGTGATCATTGACAGCCGCTTTTACCAGGTTGGTCGGCACAATACCAATGATAATTTCTCCGGGTTTTTGTGGTTTGCGCATCTTTTTTTCATCAAACGGGGATTTTTTAATTTTGTTGTCCGGTGATATGAGATTTTTTTGCGCGGATGTTTTGCTGATCCGGCTCTCCTTAGGAGCGGGAACTTCTGATTGGGTTTCCGTCTGTTGGATTTGCTCGGTTTGGCGAAGTTTATTGACGATATCGGCATTTGCACCGGGCTTAAGAAGGTTCGTCAAAAAAATACCAATGAAAATGGCCAGAACCGTGGAAACCAGATAGTAGGCGAAGGTTTTTGCCCCGAGCCGGCCAATACTTTTCCCCTCACCCACACTGGCAACACCACTGACAATGGAGCTAAGAATGAGTGGTATAATCACCATTTTGAGCATACTAATCCAGATTTTTCCCATACCAACAATGATGTCAAAAATCCAGATATCGGGTTGTGCGCCTTTATAAAAAAGCTGAAAAACAATACCGATAACGACTCCCAATGCCATGGCAATTAATATTTGCCAGTGTAACTTTAATTTCATCGGTCCTCCGCAAAAGGGAATTAAAGTCAATTATAATGATTTGTTCTTACTTTTGCAATGTGGCTTAGGTAAG
>CBFDCH010000301.1:0-4147 GCA_965603235.1 uncultured bacterium
AACTTGGTGCTTCGACATCCCTGGTATTATCCAGGTTGTCCATGCCGTTGTAGAAAGTTAAGGTTACCAGGTCTTTTGAACTGATATTGTAAGTCAACTTGCCGTTCAGATCGTAAAAATATGAAATGGGCTCCGATTCAAATGATGCACCAATGCCGCCGCTTTTGCCCCCGTTTGATTGAAGCGGTTTATCCCCGCGGCCATTGCTCTCATTAAAATTGTCTAAAATGGTGGCATATAGGGGGCTTTGAAAAGACCGCCGCCCGGCCAGAAAAAGAGAACCCCGTTTGCCCAGGGGAGTGGATATATATCCATTGGCACTCAGAAAGTTGATGCCGGCTCCGGCAGAGAATTTTTCGCTGTTGCCAGTTTTACCGGTCAATTCCATGATGCTGGACAGCCGGCCCCCGTATTTGGATTCAAATCCCCCCTTATACAGCTTGATCTGATCAACAGAACTGGCATTAAATGCACTGAATATGCCAAAAAAGTGGTCCACATGATAAATGGTAATGCCGTCAAACAAAATTAAGTTTTGATCCGGTTTGCCCCCCCTGATATAAAGACCGGAGGATTCACTGCTGGCATTAATCCCGGGAAGTAATTGCAGGGATCTAAAGACATCGGGTTCGCCCAGGGAAGGCAAACTCAACAACTCCTCCGGCTCAACCACAACTGTGCCGATGTTATCATCAGAGCTCATGATTTTGGGGATTTTTGCAGTGACTTTCATTTGGTGAGCTGGTTTTTCCAATTTTAAAACGATTCCAGGAAAAAAAATATCTTTATCCTTGACTTCAATGGGAACCATTTTTACTTCAAAACCTTTCCCATGAATCATCAATATATATTTACCTTTGTTTTCAAGATTGAGGGTGAAATATCCCCTGGTATCTGTAGAGGTTTTTACCCCTTGCTTATTTAGCCAAACTAAAATTCCGCCCAAATTTGTTCCGTCAGCCATCTTGACGTATCCGGAAACTTTATAAGATTCTGCTGAGAGCGGTTGAATCAGAACACCCAATAATAATATCAAAATAAGACTGAACAGGTATTTGTTTTTCAAATTATTTCTCCTATATAATTTTAATATATAATAGTGTTTAAAAGTGATAAATATGTTCGATTTATTTAAAAACTAATCTTTATGGGTGTTCATTTTAGCCCATCCCAGGTTTTATCCGGCTGAATATTTTTAGAAAACGAACTTTATCCTCTTTTTTTTACACTAATTTATATTAATATAATGAAGGAGGTTTATTTATGAAGAAACCAACTCTATATTTATTTTTCAGTTTATTGTTATTATTTTCCTTTGCTTACGCCCAAATGGACTCAAAAGATCCATATGCTGGAATTGATAAGGCCAGAAAGGCGAAATTGGAAAAACTAAAAAAAGTGGAGTTTATAAAAGGGAGTAAACTGAAAATCGAAATGCAGCGGCTTGAGCTTGACCTCAAGGAAATGCTCCTTGGCGGAACCGACCTGAAAAAGATTCGCAAAAACTGTGAACAAAGGGGAAAACTATGGGCGGAAATTCAATACCTGCAATTTGAAACCGACGCCAAAATACGAAAAATTCTGACTGAAAAGGAGTGGGATCGGTTTATTAAATGGAAGAAGAATCTTTATAAATTAAAAAAGGAAAAATATAAAAAATCTAATTATTGGGATAAGCAAAAAAAAAAAGGGGTGGGATAAGTAATATTAAACTTTAGATTAGAGTATGAAAGATATAGAGGAGCAATATTTATTATTCAAGGACGATATTGGCAGAGTGGCAACTTATATATCAGGCAGCTCCGATTTTTCCCAGGATATAACCCAGGATGTTTTTCTGGAATTGGTGAAAAGTAAAAACAACTATAAGGGAAAGTCCTCGATAAAAACTTATATTTTGGCAATAACCAGAAATGTTGCCAGAGGTTATATTAAAAAATTGGTGAAACAAAGAAAAATCTTTAAAAGAGGTAAAAGTGAGTTTGATGAGACATATAATACCAGTACAGTGGATGAAAAAATGCTTCTGAATATGGCCCTAAAAAAGATAAAATCAAAATACCGAGAACCCCTATTGTTAAAAGAAATGGAAGGTCTCTCCTATCAGGAAATATCTGAAGTTTTAAACATTAAGCTTGGAACAGTTAAATCCAGGATATCCTTTGCTAAAAGTAAGATTTTAACATTTTTAAATGGTGGAAAAGGGGGAATAAGAAATGAGGGATAAAAACTATAATGAAAAAAGCATAAGTGATATTATCAAAACGATGAGGATAGGGGATCTGGATTTTAAAGATTCTGTTGCTGGGGAATATAAAAAAAAGAGACAATTTTATTTAATAAATTCCTTTGCCGCTGTTTTTTTTGTTTCTGTTTGGATCGTGAATACTTTTATTATTAAAGACATTGATTTGAAAATAAAAAAGGAATATGTAGATTCGTATATTTCTTCTGTTCAACAAAAAAGGGATTTTAACTCTTCAAGATTTTATATCTCTGAAAAGGAGATACCAGACTATCCTGAAGTAGAAGATTTTTATTCAACAATCAAGGAAATTTAGCGATGAAAATGCTCATGTTCTCCACCTTGAGACCTTAATATAAAATCACGAAACCGTAGTCGGGTTTGCCTTTGCCGAAACCGCAGCCTATAAGTTTTCCTGTATTGGTGAGATGGAGGTGGCGGACCCGGGTTTCTGAGCCAAGGTCCAGATAGGGTGTTATCTGGATGGGCCGGATAAAGTTATTTTCCATAGAGAATTGCCAGATGAAGCCCTGCCATTGTTTTTTCCCACTAAATTGCCGCTCGGCCCGGCCGCCCACCCACAAACGCTGCGGCTGATCCTTTACCGGGGCCAGGGTGCGCAGGCGGATCTGGTTTCCCAGCCCCCAATTGAAGCGGGCCAGTTGAACCGCTCGATTGGCTTTAATTTTCCAGACACGCAAATCAGCTAGCCACAGGGGCCCACTGTCGATGCGACCACCGGTAATTAACTCATTTTTCTGATCATTATCAATATCCGTGATCAGGATGGTGCGCAGGCGGCAGGGGTGTGATTCTTTGAAAACGTGGTAATTTACCTGATCTCCACTGGTCCAGGCAAAGGCGGAATACTCTTTGCCGTTTTCTTTTTTCACCCGGCCGGCAATGACAATCTCCGGCTTTTGATCACCCGTGATGTCTGCTATGGATAAAGCGTTTACCCGCAGGGGCACCGGCAGGGCTTTAAACAATTGTCGGCTTTGTTTGAATTTACCGCCGGCCAGTTTAAAGGTGCGCACATCGGCCACGTCGCCTTTTTTTTCTCCACTGAAGCCGCCGTATACCATTTCCGGGATCCGGTCGCCATCCAGGTCAGCCACTGCCAGGGGGTATCCATGGGTATATTGACCGCCCCTGGCATGAAATATCTGTATGTCCCGGGTATGGAGTTGACCGGAACGAATCACAGCCTGGTGCAGGAAACCAACCCCCTCTTCATCCGTGCCTCCCCGCCCGGCGGAAACAAGGTGCCATTGGCGGGAAACAGGATCCTGGTATACCTGGATGGCGCGGATACGGGCGGCAATGGTTTTGCCCCGGAAGTAGAGGGGGAAGGTGAGTTGCCCGAGTGTACGTGCTCCTTGCTGACCTTGCTGTAAAAGAACGATCAGTGCCTGGTGCGGTCCTTTTTTTTTCTGCTGGATCTGCCCGGCAGCAATGATTTCCTCAACAGGGCTTCCCTGAAGGTCAGCGGTTGTCACATAATAGAAGCGGGCGCTGGGCAGGCGGAATTGGCCTTTTTGACTGCAGAAAAGGGGAGAATTTAATGACATTACCAGCACACTGAAAATAACAAGAAAGATTTGTTTATTTAATTTCAATTTGAAAACCTCCATAGATCGCGCGGCCCTCACGGGGATAGCCGACACTCTCATAGTAGTTGATGTCAAACAGATTGCGGACGGATAAAAACAATTGAACATTTTTACCTACCCGTTTCCTTAATCTAATATCCATTAAAAAATAGGGATCCAGGGCCATCTCCTGGTCATTATCATAATAGGTTTGCGATGACACATAACTGCCGTTCAGCGACACATTTAATTGCCAGGGCAGCACAACATTCAGGGCCGAGTCGATTTTATGGGGCGGGCGGTGCTCGAT
>CBFDCH010000302.1:0-4138 GCA_965603235.1 uncultured bacterium
ACAAGTGAGCAAAACCGGTTTTACCTTTTTCTTCCCGGTTGGATCCCACATGGTACTGGATGGCAACCGCTGCAATAGGATCTGATTTATCCTCATGCAGAATCACTTCCAGCCCATTGGCCAGCGTGTACTTCTCATAATCGATTTTTAAACCTGTTTCCTTTGTACCGTTGCCCTCTTTACCACATCCTGTCAGGATGAAAAATAAACAGAAACACAGTATGAAAAGGGTTTTTGTTGAATGAGTCACTTTTATTCTCCTTTTAAATGGTTTGGTTGGTAATACGTATTTTGTTGACTATTCTTGGATTCACAATGTGAGATTTTAAGAGATAAACAGAAGATTGTCAAGGGAGGAAAGACTGGAAGCACAGGTTTTACTGATGATCCTACCCGCTGATTAAACCGCCCGCCAATTCTCCACCATCAATGATGATTGGATGACCGGTAATATAAGGAGCTTCATCGGAAGCGAGAAAGGCAAACAGTGCCGCTATCTCGGAAGTTTTGGCGTGTCTTTTTAAGGGAAGTTTTTCGTTCAATTCATCCATCATCTCCTGAGTATATTCAGCTTCCTGCATGGGGGTTAGCACCAATCCCGGGCAAACCGCTATCACGCGGATTGTGGGGGCCAATTCCAGGGCCAACGACCGGGTTAACTCAATAACTCCTGCTTTTGAGGCGTTGTAATCAAAATAATATTTATATCCCACCAGGCCATTGGTGGAACCCATGTTAATAATAACTCCTGATCCCTGGGTAAGCATTCGTTTGGCTGCCTGTTGGGCAACATAAAAGACCCCATTGAGGTTTACATCATGAACCTTTTTCCAGTCCTGCGGTGATATGTCGATAAACCGCTCATGACGGATACTGATACCGGCATTATTGATCAGGATATCTATGCCTCCCATAGAATCATCCACTTTGGCAAATGCCTGTTTTACGGAATCCGCATCCGAGACATCCACTAAATACACCTCTTTTATTTCAGGCAATTCTAGCCTTATTTGATTGCAGGCTTCTTGATTCAAATCAAAAATAACAACCTTTGATTTTTCCTCTATAAATCGCTTCACTGTAGCGGCGCCAATGCCGCTGGCCCCACCAGTGATTAATACCCGCTTGTTTTGCAATCCACGCATCATGACATCTCCTCTTAATTTGAGTAAATATTAAAGAATTGATTCCAGCTTGTCAAGAAATGGTACAAAACATAGGATAATTCTCTCCTCCCATTTTCCAATAGACATGTCAAAGAAATCATTATTTGCTAGCCTTTTGATTGTGTTGAAATTTTTCCGGTTTTGTGGTAGAAGCGTATTTAATTGTTCAGAGGTGATAGTAATGAATATCAGTAAACGAGCTTTGCAAATGATATCCCTGGAAGGGAAAGTGGCAATGATTACCGGAGGAGCGTCGGGAATTGGTTTTGGAGCGGCCAAACTATTGGCAGAAATGGGTACCAGTATTGCCCTTCTGGATATTGACGAAAAAAAAGGGATTAAAAGGGCAAAGGAAATTGCGGACCACGGCGCTGAGGCAATATTCCTCAAATGCGATGTCAGGTCCAATAATGAGTGTAAACGGGCGGTAGAAAATACGCTGAAACAATATGGGAAAATAGACATCCTGTTTAATAATGCCGGAGTGGCGGTCAGAAAAAACACCGTTGATTTGACCGAGGATGAATGGGATTTGGCTTTGGACGTTACTTTGAAGGGTATCTATATGCTCTCCCGTCACGTGATCCCTCACATGATAAAAAATGGTGGGGGGAGTATTATTAATACCGGGTCCGGTTGGTCTTTGACGGGTGGTTCCAATGCGGTTTCTTATTGCGCAGCCAAGGCTGGCACCCTAAACCTGACCCGGGCCATGGCCATTGATCATGGCAAACATAATATCCGCGTTAATTGTGTATGCCCCGGAGATATAGACACACCCATGTTAAGGGATGAGTGTAAGCAATTGGGAGAGAATGAAACCGACTTCATGAAAGAGGCTGCTGACCGGCCGATCCAGAGGGTTGGTACACCCGAGGATGTAGCCAAAGCTGTTTTATTTTTTGCCAGTGATTTATCCCTGTGGGTGACGGGCGCTCATTTGGTGGTTGATGGCGGGGGTATCGCCTGATTTAGATAAAAATAAATGTATATATATTAAAAAGGAGAAGAGTATGAAAAAAAAGAAAATCGTTCATCCTTATATTCCCAATTCAGTTCCTGAGGTGCAGGCCGAAATGTTGCGGGAAATAGGAGTTAAGGATGTCAATGAGCTATATGATGATATCCCGGAGGATTTAAGATTTAACAAAGATCTGAATTTACCAGATCCATTTGTCTCCGAGTACGCCTTAAAAAATCATATTCAGAATATTCTGTCTAAAAATACAAGTTGCGAGGAGAATATCAGTTTTTTGGGGGCTGGGTGTTATAACCACTATGTCCCCGCAATCTGTGATGAGATCATCGGCAGATCGGAATTTCTGACAGCCTATGCGGGTGAACCTTATGAAGATCATGGACGGTTCCAGGCTCTTTTTGAGTATGAGAGTTTAATGGCGGAATTGTTGGACTTTGATGTGGTAAATGTTCCAACCTATGATTGGGGCCAGGCGGTTAGCACCTCAATTCGAATGGCCAGCAGAATTACCCAGAGAGAAGAGGTATTGTTGGCAGGTACGATATCCCCTGATAGGGCAAAGGTGATATGGAATTATTGTCATCCGGTAATGTCGGTAAAAACCGTTGGATTTGATCTAAAAACCGGATTACTGGACATTGAAGATCTGCAAGCAAAACTATCTAATAAAACTGCCTGCATTTATTTTGAGAACCCTTCTTATTTAGGTTTCATCGAATCCCAGGGGGGAACAATCTCGGAACTGGCCCACCAGAATGGCGCCCTGTGTGTGGTGGGAGTGGATCCAATTTCCCTGGGCATTCTTACCCCTCCCAGCCAATATGGGGCTGATATTGCTTGTGGGGATATCCAGGGCCTGGGTAACCACATGAGTTATGGCGGGGCCCTGGCCGGGTTTATCGCCACCAGGGATGAGGAAAAATTCGTCCAGGAATACCCCTCCCGACTCTTTGGCATAACCAAAACATCTGTGGAGGGAGAATGGGGATTTAGCGATGTATATTATGACCGCACCTCTTTTGCATACCGTGAGGAGGGTAAAGAATTTATCGGTACCGCGGCCGCATTATACGGCATCTCAACCGCTGTTTATCTCTCCTTGATGGGCCCCAATGGGATGCGCGAATTGGCTGAAAATATTCTGCGGAAATCAGCCTATCTTAAAAAGAGATTGTCCCGGATACCCGGAGTTAGCATTCGCCTCGATTCTGCTTCCTTTAAGGAATTTGTGGTGGACTTCTCAGCATCCTCAAAAAGTGTGGAACAAATCAACCAGGCCCTCTTGAAAGAAGGTATCTTTGGTGGCAAAGATATCACAGAGGAATTTGAGGAATTTTCAAATTGCGCCCTTTATTGTATCACAGAGACCCATACCAAAGAAAACTTGGACCAATTGACGTCCGCTTTGGAAAAAATCTTAAAATAAGCGAGGATAAGACTATGAAAATAGATAAAAACTCAAAATTAAGGAATTTTCATCAGGCCAAATGGGATGAAGAGGTTATCTTTGAATTGCACAATAAGGGAGAGCGGGGAATTTTACTCCCGGAAGTGGAACAGGAAATCAAAGATGAATCCGCTGATTTCCTCTCCCCAATTCCGGCAAATATGATAAGAAAGGAAGCCCCGGCCATGCCCGAGGTCGGTCAGATGAGGGTGTTAAAACATTTCTTACGCCTTTCTCAACAAAACATTGGTGCCGATTTTAATGTAGACATTGGCCAGGGGACCTGTACAATGAAGTACAATCCCAAAATAAATGAGGTATTGGCCTCCTCCTCAAAGGCGACAAAGATCCATCCCTTCCAGGATGAGAGTACTGTTCAGGGTGCTCTGGAGGTTATTTATAAGCTCGATTTATGTTTAAGAGAGATTTCCGGACTGGATAGATTTTCTCTGCAGCCCTGCTCCGGTTCCCATGCGATTCTGGTGATGGCATCTATCGTTCAGAAATACCATGAAGACCGGGGCGAGGCGGATAAGAGAAACGAGA
>CBFDCH010000303.1:0-4122 GCA_965603235.1 uncultured bacterium
TTTGCCACTGCGAAGCAACAAGGGCAAAATTACGGTTGACGCACCGCGTCACTCCCTTTTGGGTGGCCACTGCCAGCTGTTTGGCCCCATCTTCCGGGTCGGTTAACATTAAGATCCGGTCACCTATCTTTTCCACCTTAAAATCTTGAGTGCCGGCGTTTAGGAAATGAGATAAAATCAACAAACACAAAATCCATATCAAAAGCATTAACTTCTTTAACATTTTTCACCTCCATTCTTTATACGGAATCTATCGTACTATGGTTACCGTAATTAATATTTTAAGTGGGCATCACTTTATTTTCGTGGGTTTTCCGGGTTTGAAACGTCAGTAGGGCAGAATGATGATCGAACGAGGAGGAGATATTGAAGACTAAAGCAAAACCGCTGACAACAACTTATGAAAACTTGCGGACTCCTTACTATTTCTTTATATTGCCGGCATTTTTGTTTAAATACCAACCTTAGGAGAGACAGAAAGATGCCACGAATACTAAAAAAATTAATCATTTTGTTGATATTAATCATTATGTACCTGAGCGCATGCGCAGGATAGGGGTCAAATCTTTATTAAAAATTTTTATTTATTTATTATTCACATTTTAGACTATCAACCGGATTGGCATAAGCAGCTTTAGCGGATTGATATCCAACGGCTACGATAACCATAAAAAAGGCTAAAAAAGTCGAAATGAGAAAGATCTCCGGTCCAAGAGGAGTTTTGTAGGCAAAATTTCTTAACCAGTTTTTCACGGCAATATAGGCAATAGGAAAGGCCAGAATATTTGCTATCAAGACCCACCTTAAAAAATCTTTTATAACCAGATAAATTACATCAGAGGTAGTGGCACCCAGTGTTTTTCTTATTCCCACTTCTTTTTTTCTTTGTTCTGTTATAAATGAAGCAAGCCCAAAAAGGCCCAAACAGGCAATAAATATTGCCAAAAACGTGAAATATTTTGCCAGGTTTCCCACTCTTGATACTGCCCGATACAAATTGTCAAGGGTTTCGTCTAAAAAATGGAGATTAAAGGATACTTGTGGATTTATCCTATTCCATTTTGTCTGTAATGAGTTTATGGTACGATGTAAATTCTCTGATTTAACCCTAACCAGCATTATATCGGCATATTGCGGCAAAGCTACAATCAACATTGGTTCTATTTCTTTTTGAAGCGAGGCAAAATTGAAATCTTTCACAATCCCGGTGATTGGTTTTTTAATGTCATTCCATGAAAACCATTTATTCACCGGATCTTTTATACCCATAAGCCTGACAGCTTCCTGGTTTAATATATATTGAGGGTCTAAAGCTTTTGATTCCTGGTTCTTTACCAAAAAATCATTTCCATCTTCCAGTTTCATCCCCATAACTTCCAGATAATTGTAATCAACGAAGACCGTATTAATTAAAACCGCTAAATCCGGTGATTTCCCTTCCCAGGTATATCCACTTGAAGAATTGCCGCTGCTGACAGGCAGTTTTGAGGTTGCAGTAATTTGAATGACCTGCGGGTCGGTGAGAAATTCATTTTTTGTTGTTTCATACTTTTCTTTTGAATCACCGCGAAGATTAATATAAGCCAGATGTTCTTTGTTATAACCCAGCGGCTTATTTTTCATAAAGCCTATCTGTTTAAAAATAACTGTAGTGCAAATGATCAAACCAATTGATAATGTAAATTGTAAAATGACAAGTGTTTTTCGAAATCTTGTGGTTTTTTTCGAGACATTTGTTACACCTTTAACAATGACTGCCGGTTTGAATGACGAGAGATATAAGGCTGGATAAATCCCTGATATAATCCCTGAAACCACCATAGTGGAAAATAACATCACCAATAGGGAGAAGTTCTGAAATATGTTTAATGTCAATTCCTTAGCAGCCAGATTATTAAATAAGGGTAAAAGGAGCTGAGCGATACAGAAGGCAACAAAAGAAGCCAAAACAACAAAAACAAACGATTCTCCAAAAAACTGCACGATTAAATTATTTCTTTTCGCACCAACTACTTTCCTTAAACCGATTTCTTTTGCTCTTTTTGACGATCTGGCTGTGGATAAATTCATAAAGTTAATACAGGCGATTAAAAGAACAAAAAATGAGATTATTGTGAAAAGATAAACATAAGTTATTCCGGCATCTTCACCTGTTAAAGTATAGAGATGAAGCTTTGTATATGGAGTTAACAGCACTGATGAACGGGTACGCTTAATATGTTGTTTAACAATACCAGTAATTTTTCCCTGAAATTCACGATAATCCACTCCCTGTTTTAGCTGGACAAAGGTCATCCCCCAATTTGAATCCCATCTATTAAAAGGATCATCCAAGAGTTCAGGAGCATGGGTAAAGGGGATTAATAATCCAAATTGATAGGTAGAGTTTTTGGGAATATTTTTTAGAACTCCGGTTACGTTAAAGTCATATAAATTATCAATTCGTAAAATTTTTCCAATGACATCCAGACTGCCAAAATATTTTATGGCAATTTTTTCAGTAATTATTATGGAAAAAGGTTTTTTTAGCGGATTTTCCTGATCCTGGGTGATCAGTGGATAACTGAACATTTCAAGAAAAGCTGGATCCACGTATCTCAAAGTTTTCTCGGAAAATCCATTTTCCTTATACGCGATCTGTTTGCCGCCACCGTTAAGATATCTACAAGCATTCTCTACTTGAGGATAATTGTTTTTTAAGGCTGGGGCAAGTGGCGCCGGGGTAGAAAGGAAATGAAAAGTGTTTGCGGAATTAGTTTGACGAAGAAATGCCTGGTATATATTGTCGCTTTTGCTATGAAATCTGTCAAACTTTAATTCGTCCTGTACCCAGATCATAATTAACAAACAAACAGAGATGCCAATTGCCAGACCAACAATGTTTATCAGAGAATATCCTTTCTGCTTAAAAATATTCCTGAATGTTATTTTCAAATAATTAATGATCATAATAAACTCCCATAAAAAGTGTATACAATAATCATGCCAATTATCAAAAAGGTATGGATGATAGGTCTTAAAGGATTTTATAAACCTGGATTCAGAAAATAAATGTTTAGAAATGAACAGTTAGTGTTCAATACTGGACATTTTTTTTATTATGAGAGAAAAATCTTGGCGCCTGTCCCCTTTTTTTTCATTGCACAAGAACTAAAACAGGCGGGGGTTCCTTTGCTGAAAGCCGCAAGGTGCTGGAGAAGATCGGCATCCCGGGCCAAATCGTGCACACCCCGGGACACTCTGACGACAGTATGTCACTGCTGCTCGACAATGGTTCGGTTTTCACAGGTGATCTTACACATCCTGCCAGGGTCAGCGACAGTGACAGGGCCGTTGTTACTGCCAGCTGGCAAATGCTCCGTGAACGGGGCGCGACTCGCGTGTATCCAGCGCATGGGCCAGTATGGCCATTAGCTAATCTTTTTTGTTAGAATAACGTATAATGCATCATGCAGCATGCAACAAATTTTTCAATGGTATACTGATTTCATAAAGTGAATAAACTTATTAAAGGAGATTTAACAGATGAAAAAAAACCTGGGATTAACCGCTCTGATGATATTTGCAGCAGTATACCTCTATGCTGCTTCTGACTGGCCCCAATACCTGGGGCCCACCCGGAACGCTGTTTCCACAGAAAAACAACTCAAACGTTCATGGCCAAAAAATGGCCCCAAGGTGTTATGGACTTTCCCTCTTAACGAGGGATACAGCGGGCCATCAGTGAGCAACCGCAAGGTATATATACTGGACCGGGTGGATAGCAAACAAGACGTTTTGCGCTGCATTAATTTTGCTGATGGCAAGGAGTTATGGACCTTTGCTTACGATGCCCCCGGGGAATTCCCCCATAATGGATCACGTACCGTCCCGACCATTGATGGTGACTATATCTATATCTGCGGCCCATTAGGTGACTTACACTGCATCAATAAAAACACCCATCGGGTTGTATGGAAAAAGAACATATGGACAGATTTTGGCGGAGGAGATTTACCCAGGTGGGCAATCTCCCAGAATCCGTTAATTTATCAGGACCTATTAATAGTGGCGTCACAAACCAAAAAGGCTGGAGTTGTGGCTTATGAAAAACTAAATGGCACCATGCGCTGGACCTCACCC
>CBFDCH010000304.1:0-4120 GCA_965603235.1 uncultured bacterium
CCAGGGAACAGGCCATTTTAAGTGCTTTACCCAGCGCTTTAAAAACTGCTTCCATCTTATGATGGTCGCTGCGGCCATAAGGCATCCGGATCACCAGGTTGGCGGCCATATTAACAGAGAGGGCCTGGAAGAAGTCTTCCAGTAAATCACTATCCATGTCACCACAAAAACGGCGCTCAAATACGGCCTCATACTGCAGAAAGGGACGCCCGCTGATATCAACCGCCACCACAGCCAGGTCCTCGTCCATGGGATAAACAAAGTAACCTGCCCGGTTAATACCCCGCTTATTGGCCAGGGCTTTTTTAAAACATTGCCCCAGCACAATTCCACAATCCTCCAGCAGATGGTGTTGATCTACCTGCAGGTCACCCTGCCCGCTCAACGTCAGGTCAAACAGGCCGTGCTTAGTAAAACTCTCCAGCATGTGGTTAAAAAAACCAATGGGGGTTTTAATCTCATATTTGCCCCTCCCTTCAATTTTTAATTGGGCCATGATATCTGTTTCGCTGGTCTGACGATGAATTTTTGCCTGACGACTCATGTTAACACCTCCAAAATTTTATCTGCCCGGTTGAATACCTTTATTGCGCCTTTGCTGAGAAGTAAATCCTCTTGTTTCTCAATATCCGCAGGTGAATTGCTGATGCCGATGGGCAGGAGACCCGCTCGTTGTGAGGCTTCCATATCATCCACCGTATCCCCCACATAATACCCTTCCCTGGCAGCCAAACCTTCCATGGCCAGCGCCAGGCCAAGAGGATCGGGTTTCCCCCTTCCGGGAGGCACATCTTCCATGGTTATCACCACCGGAAAAAATATACTCATTTTAAAATGATTAAGAGTAAAACGGGCCTCAGCAGCAGGCCGGCCTGTAACAATACCGGTTTTGAACCGTTCACTGATCCATGTCAGATGGCGCCTGTTAAGCAGCCATTTCTCCCTGGTAATTAATCCGTTGAAATGATCACCCACATAAATGGCCTGGAATTTTTCCACTACTTCATGTCGAGCCACCTCAACGCCACGTTCGACGAGGATATACTCACAAAGATCCCAGTCATTGTTTAAACCGCCACAATTTTTATAGTATTGGATCCTTTCCGGACTGATACTTTCTCCGGAAAAAAACTCCACCACCCGCTGAATGGTGATGCGGTAGGAAGAGGAAACATCCACCAATACCCCGTCCATATCAAACAATACCGCTTTCATCGGGACATCTCCTCTACCGTATCCTCTAGATTCTTCTGAAAAATTGCATTCTCCTCCCTTGTACCCACATTTACCCGCAGGTATTCCCTCATTTCCAGGGAAGAAAAATGCCGTACAAGAACTCCCCGCTGCAGCAGCTTCTCAAACAAGGTTTTTGCCTGAATATGAGCGGAATGGAAGAGGATGAAATTGGTTTGTGACGGAATGGGATTGATACCCGGTATCCGCTGCAGGTTTTTAAACATACATTCTCTATCATTAATGATCCGCTTGATGTTTGTTTCAAAAAAGGCACGGTTTGCCAAAAGAGCTTCTCCCACCACTTGCTGAAAGAGTCCAACGGAAAAAGGGAGTTTTACTTTTTTCAAATGCCGCACCACCTCAGGCTGGCCAAATAAATAGCCAAGGCGGAGCCCGGCCAGGCTCATGGCCTTGGAAAAGGTGCGCAGGACGACAATGTTATTAAAATCCTTTAACAAGGTCTTTGCTGATTGCCCATAAAATTCGAAATAGGCCTCATCCACAACCAAAAGGCCGGTGAATGCTTGTGCCAGCCTGCGCAGACCATCCAGAGGCATCACTGTGCCGGTGGGATTGTTGGGAGAAGCCAGAATCACTACTTTTACTCCCTGCGATTTTTGCATAATGGACTCGGTGTTAAAAGAAAAATCCTGGTTTAACGGCACCTCATCCACCCTGACATTCATAATATCAGCCACCCGCTGGTACACTGAAAATGTGGGGCGCACCACCAGAATGGCATCGCCGCTGTTACAGGTGGCATAAATAACAGTCTGGATCAATTCATTTGAACTATTGCCAACCATAATTGAAGAGACAGGTAGGTCAACATATCTGGCCAGTCCATTGAGCAATGGTTGGCATTCATCCTGGGGATAACGGTTCCAGGCCCTGGCCTTAAGCACCTTAAAAATGTGGTTTTTTAACTCTTCCGGGATATCATAGGGAGATTCATTCTGATTTAACTTGGTACAGGAGAGCATTTGCGGAACTTTGTATTCTGCCAATAGACCAATATTGTTCTTCAAGAAACTCATGCCATCACCTTCTTGAATTTATACTCCAGGATATCCGTGGCACCCAATTTTTTCAGACGTGGGATCAAGGCCCGTGTTTCATGTTTGCCAACAGCGACTTTGACCGCAAAGCCCAGGTCCTGATAGAGGGGAGAAACAGTAGGCGCTCTCATGCAGGGGAGTATGGCCACAACCTGCTCTAATTTCTCCGCAGGTACATTCATCTCGAGCATAACCCTGCTGCGGGCATTCAACACAGAACGGAACAACATGACCAGCTCCCCTATCTTCTCTCGTTTCCATTTGTTGGTCATGGCATTTTATTGGCAATAAAGCGGGTGGAAGAACTGAGCAGTGTGGCCAGTACCTTGAGTTTATGTTCTTTCAGGGTTTGGCCTGTGGAACTGTTGTCAATGATCATGTCAGCATCCTGCGGAGGAAAGGCTTCAGTTGCGCCATAAGTGCGGATAAAAAAATAATCAAATCCTTCCTTTTGCAAAAATTCTTTGGCAACATTTTCATACTCAGAGGCCACGATAATTTTTCTCTGTTTTAACTTCCGTATAGAATATTGTTCCGGTACTGCGGCCACAATTTGAACCGGATCCATCTCAAGGTCCAGGACCTCCTTAACATCTGACGCGGTTTCCACGATCCAATCAAAACCGGTGAAACCAATATCATGAGAGCCCAATTCAATGAGCTGGGCAATATTTTGCGGTTTCATTATTTTAATCTCAATGTCCGGGTCATTGCTGAGCGGCAGGTAGAGCCGGTCATTGGCCTCAACCTTGATACCGATGTCATGAAGCAGGGCAGCCACTCCTTTAAAAATACGTCCTTTGGGAATCACCATTTTTAATTTTTTCATAATTTACCTCCTTGGTGAATTTGGTTGGTATCCGTTGCCTCCAAACAAAAATGGACAGAGAACTATCCTGTTGGAGAAATTTTTGGGGGGATTATTTGAGCATCAATGGAGGACGGTATTGATCAGGCAATACACAATAAAATATTTTTCCATTGAATTCATGACCCATGTATACAAAAAAAATGGCGTGATGTCAAGAAAAAAATTTTAACTATCTAAAATCAAGCCCTTCCTAAAGGACGGGTGAGTTATATAATTATTTCAATTATTTCTCTCCCATTTCACCGGCTATGATGCCCTTGAGCTCATTCCGAATTTTGCTGATCTGTTCCAACTTTTTTTCGATTTTGTTAAAAAGCCCCTCCTGGTGCTTGATACCTTCTTCGATCAAGAATGCTGCGCATTCAGAGCGACTCTTAAATAATCCCGCCTCTACCAGCATGGAGATTTTGGTGTTGGAATCCTCGCTCACGCGGATGGACAAGACCGTGTTTCTGGAGCTTAGTGCCTTGTCAAAAGTCTCTTTCACGGATTTAAAAGTACGACTGGCAATGGTTTCCACCTTCTCGCCCAAATCAGCCAGATTCCTCTGGATCTGGGATTTTCTCTGGGAAAAATCTTTTTTGGGTTTTGCCTCTTCCTGGTTTTGCCCTTTCTTTTCTGCCATCAGATTACCTCCTCTAACGTAATCTAATTACAAATTACATCATTACAATCGGAATGTCAACAAAAAAAAGAGAAAAAATCAAGAAAACCAACGTTTTGTCTTAAGACAAATTTTCACCAGCATCAGCATCACCGGAACTTCTATCAAAACACCGACCACTGTGGCCAATGCGGCTCCGGAAGACAAACCGAATATTAGAGTGGCCGTGGCAATAGCTACTTCAAAATGGTTGCTGGCGCCTATCATCGCCGCTGGCGCAGCATCTTCATACTTCAGTTTCAGCAATCTGGCCAGCCCATAGGTCATCCAGAAAATCAGGTTGGTCTGGAT
>CBFDCH010000305.1:0-4099 GCA_965603235.1 uncultured bacterium
AAAGGAGATCATTGCCAGGCCCTCCATTAGTGAGATTTATTACAAATTGAACGATATAAATAGTGATTTAAATGACAAATAATTGACCTCTGACCAATTTTTTGATAAAAATAGTTATGGTAGTCGAACAATTTCTGCCCGCATTTCATTATGGTGATGCCATTGGCAATTCAACCTTAAGATTTCACAACTTTCTGCAGGGAGTTGGTGTGACCAGTAGAATTATTTCCATGTCAGCCGATGAGGAAATTGACCATTTAACTATCCCCTTTGATAAATACCAGCCGGATTCCCAATCTATTAAAATCCTGCACTTTGCCATTCCTTCCGCTCTTACTGATTTTTTTCTGGGAGCCGGGGGAAAGAGGGTTATAATATACCATAATATCACTCCCGCTCAATTTTTTGTTGATTTTTCTGATGATCTGGTGCGCTTCACCAATGAGGGGCGAAATCATCTGGCCCGTTTGAACGGGTGTTTTGACCTTTCGATCGCAGATTCCCTATACAATGCTCGCGAGCTTGAAAAATTGAACTTCAAAAATGTCTCTGTTTTTCCGATTACGATTAACCTGGATGAGTATGCCCAGCCGTCCAGCGAGCCGTATTTTAACCTGTTGAAGGATGAGAGGAAAAATATCCTCTTTGTCGGCCGTATCACCCCCAATAAGAAGATCGAAGATTTAATTAAAATGGTTTTTTTCTATAAAAAATACCTTTCTCCCTCCATCCGCTTGATCATTGCCGGTAACGCTAAAACATTGCCCAGATATTTTCTGGCCCTGAAGGACCTTGCCGCCCGCTTCCATTTAACCTCGGAAGATGTGTTCTTTACCAAACATATTCCCTTCAGAGAATTGTTAACACTCTACCGGTTGGCCGATGTGTTTGTGTCAATGAGTGAACATGAAGGATTTTGCCTGCCTCTGATTGAAAGTTGTTTGTTTGACCTGCCTGTGGTGGCTTTCCAGGCCGGTGCTGTGGCAGAAACACTGGCCGGGGCTGGAATTGTGGTCAACAGGAAGGATGTGGAATATTTAGCCGGGATTGTTGAAAACGTGATTAACAATTCCGTTTTGCGTGATAATCTTAAACAAAAATGCCGGTTACGGCGGGAAAGTTATCAGCGGGAATCAGATCCTGCCATACTCCTGTCGTTATTGAAAAAGAATTTTAAGGAAAATGATTAGGGTCGCTTTCGTTGTGCAAAGATATGGAACCGAGGTGGTTGGCGGAGCCGAAACCCTGGCCAGGAACCTGGCAGAACGGTTGAGTTGTCATCCGTTAAAAATAACAGTATTTACCACAACGGCCCGTGATTATATTAGCTGGAAAAATGAATATATACCTGGCGATTCAATTCTAAAAGGGGTGACCATCCGCCGCTTTAAAGTGGACCGGGAGAGAAATATAACAGATTTTAATTCTTTCTCCGACCAATTTTTTCAAAGCGAAGCAAATGATCGGGATGAAATGGATTGGATTATCAAACAGGGACCATATAGTCCCGGCTTGATTGAAGCGCTGGGTGAAGAACAGCATAATCATGATATTTTTATTTTTTTTACCTACCTGTATCATCCAACCATTGTGGGGATGCAGGTTGTTGATAAGCCGATCATTCTTTTTCCAACGGCGCATGATGAACTCCCGCTATACTTGAATTTAATGGCAGGGGTATTTCAAAAGCCCAGGGCCATTTTTTTCTTAACAACCGCTGAAATGGAGCTTGTAAGCCGGATTTTTTCACCTTCCGGGAAAATGTCCCTGGTACGAACCGGGGTAAACTTCGGAAAACAAATCCAGGTAAAGCCCTTTAAACAAAAATACCGTATTCATGCCCCTTATATTCTGTACGCAGGACGGATTGAAAAGGGAAAAGGGCTGGAGGCCGTGTTTGAAGCCTTTGGACACGTAGTAAATCAAAGATTAATCGACCTGGTATTAATCGGGAAGAAGTTAATGCCCATACCAAATATCAAACGTCTCCGGTATCTGGGATTTGTTCCTGAAGAAGACAAACAGGCTGCTTTTAAGGGAGCGTTATTTTCGGTGCAACCATCTCCCTTGGAGAGCCTCTCCATTACTACCCTGGAATCTTTTGCTCAAAAAACACCCGTATTGGTAAATGAGGCGTCGCCAGTATTGGTCGAGCATGTCAGCCTGTCAGGTGGTGGTTATATCTTCAAGGATACCGATACATTCTGCCGTCACTTCTATACCCTCTATGACAACGATTTAATAAGAAAGAGTATGGGTGAAAAGGGGCATGCCTATGTTACAGAGAACTACTCCTGGGATGTGGTAATAAATAAAATAAAAACAGTATTGCATCAGTTGACAACCTTATGATCCATTATGAACAAAAAGCTGCTAAAAGATATTGACAAAATCGCCCACACCTGTTCGGATTGCGGCAATTGTCTATCCGCATGCCCGGTATACCAGGTGAACCTGACAGAACCCTCTTCCCCCCGGGGAAAAGTGAATCTCATAAAGGCTTTGCAGAACGGAAATCTGCAAGAGGGGAGGGAGAATGAGAGGTTTGTTTATCAATGCCTCCTGTGCGGCAGTTGTCAACACATTTGTACCAAGGGGGTGGAATTTGTCCCATTGATGATAGAGTATCGCAACCAGCGCTCCCAGGGCTGGCGCATCCCCTTTTTGAAAAAAATGATGCTCTATGTCTATCAGGGTCCTCTCTTTGCCGGTTTCGCCCGATTATTGAAAGTTTTATCAAGAACTCCTATAAGAAAAATCCTGCCGGTAAAAATTGATGCCTTTTCCCCGGGTTTTAAAACAAAGGATTCACCAAATCGTCAATTTGACATTCTGCTGTTCCCCGGTTGTGTGTTAACCACTCTTTTACCGCAATTTATAAATAAAATAAAAGAAACACTCCAGAACCAGGGTTTTAGCTGTCATGTTCCCGCTGATCTCAATTGTTGCGGATTCCCTTTTGTTTCTCAGGGATGGGGTAAAAAATTTAAAGAACTGAAGCGGAGAAACAACAAAATTTTCAAAAGCTACAATTTCAAATACCTGGTGGTCCCTTGTGGTACCGGAACAGCCACTTTTAAGGATTATTATCATTTAAAAAATATTGAAGTTTATGAATTGAGTCAATTTTACCACCAATTCATGAAAAATCTTCAAGTAACAGCATTTTCCCACGATCAGAACCAGCGAGTCACCTTCCATCACCCATGCCATACCTATAAATCCTTGAATATTGAAGAGGAACCCGAATTTTTTCTCAGGCAATTGAATGAAAGGTTTATTCCGGATACTGAACGGTTATGTTGTGGATTTGGCGGTATTTTCAGTGTAGTCAATGCCCGGTTATCCAGGAATATCCTGTCTGAAAAACAAAAGCATCTGCATGAGCTGGGAGCGGATGTTGTAGTGACGTCCTGTCCCGGATGTTATTTGCAATTACAGGGAAAGGTACCCCAGGAGGTAAAGTTTTTCCCGGAGATTTTTTAATTGATGGTGATCCAGGGCTCGAGTTCTTTCTCAAGTGCTGGTAGAGATAATGCGCCCGATATACGTTTGGCTTCTTTGCCATTGACAAACAGGATCAGAGTGGGAATGTTGGTGATATTAAATTTGAAACCGATCATATGATTGACCTCAACATTTACTTTGCCAACCGTGATTGAGGGGTGGTGGTTGGCAAATTCTTCCAGTACAGGAGTCAGATATTTACAGGGTGTGCACCATTCCGCCCAGAAGTCCACAAGAATTGGTTTTGATGATTTGGAAATATAACTGTCAAAATTATTGTCGGTCAATTCGATCGAATTGGCTGATTTGGGTACAGGGAGTATGGCATTGCAATTGCCACATATCGCTTTTTTGGCAAGCATTAATTTTTCATCGACACGATTTTTTGTGCCACATGAAACACAATTTACCACCAACGTCATCAATCAACTCCACAATTTTGTTCTTTTTAATTCTAACATGTCATCTGTGGAGTTGCAAATATAAATTTTTACCTCAACCTGCCATTTTCATCATCTCTGTCTGTGACATAATCCGATATATTCTGCTATAATTAAAGCCATTTGTTTTATGGAGGACCTTTATGGTAAAA
>CBFDCH010000306.1:0-4096 GCA_965603235.1 uncultured bacterium
GATGCAGCCTTTGCCAGCAATGAAAAAGGGGCCTTTTTGGATCTGCCTGATCAATTTAAAGGTTCGCCGGTCACCAATACCATACACCCAGCCTGGCCTGATGATATTTAAGGGCAATTGGTTGACAAATTCCTGCATTACATCTTCGCCAGCCTTTTTACTCGCTTCATAAATATCCTTTGGATTCAAATATTGATCTTCTTTTAAAGGGATAATCCCCGATGATTTTCCATAAACACCCGCGGAGCTGTAACAGATGACCTTTTTAACTCCCATTTTTAGCGCAGTTTGCAATACATTGCGTGTACCATCCCGGTTAATTGCGTAAAATTCATCGCTGCTTAAGCGACGATTGCCCAAGGCCGCAGCCAGATGGAACAAGAGATCAACCCCATGCAAAAATTTCTCCAGGCTGTCTTTATCCTGTACAGTGCCTCTGTACTTGGCCAGATCAAGAGGAAGGTCTGTTTGATTGATTAACACCCTGACATCAAAGTCCTGAGCCAAAAGGAACCTGGCCAGATGAGTACCGATAAATCCGGATGCTCCGGTAACCGCGACACATTTTCGGCTCGTTGAGGACATCTTTAAATTCCTATGCTGTCAATTCAGAAAAAATTATACCTGAGGTAATTAAAATTGTAAATTAAGAAGTGATCTCCAGGCTGTTGCTAAACTTTTCTATAAACAATTGACTATTTGTTCGTGAAGAGATACAATAGGATTGTGAAAAAGTCTATTTTGCTCATCACTGCTTTCACTTTTCTCCTCCCTCCCCTTTTGACGGCAAATATTGAAGTATCAACGTTTAACCTCCCAAATGGCCTTCAGGTAATCTTGTCACCTAATCAGAATGTACAGGCTGTCTGCGTTTTGGTCTATCATTTGACCGGAGTAAAAAACGATCCGCCGGAAACCAGAGGCAGTTCCTACCTGCTAGGGGACCTGATGATGTATCTGGGCACCAAAAGTCTGGAGCCCTATGACCGGTTGATGTTTGCCAAAAGGAATGGTGGTACCAGTACCGGACAAATAAGCTACCTGAAATCGTATTTCCTGCAAATCATGCCTGACACTGAAATTGACAACGCCCTCTGGTTCGAAAGAGAACGGATCGATTCGCTGCAAATGAATACTGCCATCATCAACCAGAGAAAAAATTTCCTCTATACCCGTCTGTACAATCTGAACAGCACAAATATTCACTTCCGGGCAAACCAATGGATTAAAAAGAAAATTTTTGAAGGAACCGTCTACGAAACACCCATGTTTGGTGATTTGGAAAAGATAAGAGGTTTTAATAACCTGAGTATCAGACGGATCTATAACAACTACAAGAGTCCCAAAAGAATTATCCTGGTTGTTACCGGCAAATTTAATCCCCAGACCATCAAGGAAAAAATCACCCGCCATTTTGGGCAATTAACGAATAACCGTCATTATTCCAATCAAGGAATTAAACCAATACCACCCAGAACAGAATACGTATATCAAAACTGGCAGCGGGAGAGGTTATCGCAAAATTTTGTGCTTTACGGTATCCGCGCACCATCAAAATCAACTTTCGACCACCTCTACTTTCACGCCATCGTTTATCATTTGGTAAACAAAAGGATTTCTTTACTGGAGAAAATACTCAATCAGGAACAAAACTTGAATGTCAATATTAGTTACGAGTTCACCGACTACCTTGAGGTCAATGCCCTGATCATTAAAATCTCCACACCTCAAAGGATAAACCTTGAACGGACTAAATATTTCATCAGTACTATCCTTAAAAACCTGCGTACCAAAGCCATTTCCGGTTCTGAGATAAAAGTGGTTAAATCGTTAATGGAAATTGATTTTAGGAAAAATTTGGCCAACATTGAGCAAAAAGGTATTATCTTGGCTGAAAATTTACATTTGGGTGGGGACCTGAACATTGAAGAGAGGTATGTACGGAGAATTCAAAAAATTAATGCCTATCACATCATCCGTATAGCAAAAAATTATTTAAAAAAAGAAAATTTGGTATTGTTGAATGTTATTTCAAAATAAACCCAAACGCAACCAGAGGATCCTTATTGCCCTGATGGTCCTGATTGCAGCCTGCGCTGTCCAGGCTCAGGAATTCACCACCTCCAAGGGAATGAAAATTAAATTTTTAAAACAGGATGACCTTGGTTTCATCCACGCCCAGATTGTCGTCTACTACCACTTCGGTTTTAATAATCCGGCCCTGCCCTCCCTGACGGCAACCAATATTTTCTCCAGGGATTACAATCCTTCAGGATCTCCGGTTTTAAATACTTTACGCAGCCTTGGTAACGACTTTGAGATCCAAAACCGTCCGGACTCACTATTAATAAAAATAAACTTCCTGCCTGGCAAGGTTCAGTTGTTCACCCAATTTTTAAAAAATTTATTCCGTTATAAACCCTTTTATCAAACCTATTCCGGCCAGTCATACAATTATACCAACCTGGAACAGACCATTCAAAAGAATTTGGTGGAGAGTAAACGGCAATACTGGCAGGATCTGAAAAAAGAAAAACACTGGAAAAAGAAAGTTGCTATGCAAATTGCCTATAGCCGGCTTTTCCCCAACCATTCACTGGGGCGTATTCTGGTAACCCCGGACACGCTTAACCGGGCCACTCTGCCCAGTATCCGTTCCTTTTACCGCCGAAATTACACACCGCAAAACACAAAGGTAATCTTAAAGGGAAATTTACATCCAGGGCAAACCCGCGGCTTATTTGAACTTGAGTTCAAATCATTTAAGAAGCCGGATAAACCTCTGCCTCAGATCGACATACCAGTTCCAACAAATAAAAGAGAAATCATTATTCTCCATATAGACAGCATCGACTCCCCCCTTATATTTTGGATCAACACAATTCCGCCGGTTTCCAGCAAACATCACCTTGAGACCCTTCTCCTCAACGACTTTATTTACAGTTATCCGCTGGGCACCCTGCCCCGCCAGGCTTACAGGAATGGTATCCGATTAGCTGCTTTGGCTTCCGATCAACACAACCACCTGGGAGCCTCGATTATCTGCAACACCATCGGAGTAAAATTCAACGAAATCGAAAAGGTTATTATTGTGGCGGACAGTGAATTGAGAAAACTTGAGAATAAGGGTATCACCCGCAGAGAAATATTAAATATTTCCAGTTATTTCCTGGGTAAATGCAAAGTAAAAACAGAACATTTTGATAACGACGTTGAAACAAAAATAGGTACATTTAACTTCCAGACAGGATATAACTCCTCCCAACAACTGCCAAACCTGCTTCAGCAGGTTTCAACAACTTCAATCAGGCGGGTTATTGGAATCCCCCAGCAAAGCATCATTGTTATTGTGGGTAATTCCAAATTAGTCAGTGATCAAATAAATATCCTAAAAAAACCAATCATCTATAAAATCTTTTGATTTTCCTCTTCCGGTCGAGCGAAAATAGTACCGGCACATAACTTGACTTACTTGGTAAAAATCTTTATAATGCCCCATTATGACTGCCTGGATATATGTAAAAGATATTGGAGAATATGTGGGTGAGGAAATCCAGATCAAGGGCTGGATTTACAACAAGAGAGATAGCGGACGGATTAAATTTCTCCTTGTGCGTGACGGCACCGGTATGATCCAATCAACCATATGGTCAAAAGATCCGGAGTTTCACCTGTTTAAATTGTTTGACCAGATAACCCAGGAGTCAAGTGTAAAGGTGACCGGCAAAGTGAAGCGGGAGGAAAGGGCTCCCGGAGGGTATGAACTGGAAATCTCCAATCTGGAAATCATCCAGGTTTCCGCAGAATATCCGATCAGCCTTAAATCGCATGGCACAGCCTTTTTAATGGATAACCGCCACCTGTGGTTACGGTCCCGGCGCCAGGTAGCCATCTTAAAAATCCGGGCTGCAATCATTCGCGCCATCAGGGATTTCATGGACAATCAGGGATTTATTTTAACGGATGCCCCAATTCTCACCGGCAATGCTGCTGAGGGCACATCCACTCTGTTTGAAACCAATTATTAAAATCTAAATATGGTATGTAAATGGCAGTATCAAGAATGTACGCAGCCACTGGATTAACTGGTGGAACA
>CBFDCH010000307.1:0-4088 GCA_965603235.1 uncultured bacterium
CGTAAATGTTTATCTCGTAGTCTGGATCAAACACAGGATCAAAAAAGGGCAGACCCTGAATATGGTCAATGTGGAGGTGGGTGATAAAAATATCTATCTTTTTTGGTTTATGGTCAACCTTCTTTAAATGAGCGCCAATGTTGATTAAGCCGGTGCCAGCGTCAAGGATTAATATCTGGTTGTCCTTTTCCACCAGGATAGATGCTGTGTTGCCGCCATACTCTACTACCTGTTTACCGGAAACTGGATAACTGCCCCGAACACCGAAAAAAGTTAAGGCTGAATTTGTCATATTATAAGGTTTTCAAAATCTTGTAAACACATAAATTTCCGCACATGGAGCATGCCTCTGAGCTCGAACCCCTCTCTGCTCTAACCTGTTTAAATTTTTCCGGATCCAAACACAACTCCTGCTGACGATCCCAATTCAGTTCACTTCTGGCTGTGGCCATCTGGTTATCCCGGTCGATAGCTCCGGGAATCCCCTTGGCAATATCTGCCACATGGGCGGCTATTCGAGCAGCCATCACTCCATTCTTTACATCCTCGGCATCGGGTAATGCCAGGTGCTCTGCTGGTGTCACATAACAAATATAATCAGCTCCGGCAGCTCCGGCGATGGCAGCCCCCATGGCTGAAGTGATGTGATCATAACCCGGAGCAATATCAGTTACGATCGGACCGAGTACATAAAAAGGTGCATCGTCACACAAAGTCTTCTGCAGTTTGACATTCATTTCAATCTGATCAATGGGCAGATGTCCGGGCCCCTCAACCATTACCTGAACTCCTGCTTGCCTTGATTGTTTTACCAGTTCACCCAGGGTGATTAATTCCTGAACCTGCCCCATGTCCGTACCGTCGGCCAGAGAACCGGGACGCAATCCATCTCCCAGCGACAGAGTTACATCATATTTTTTGGCAATGGCAAGAATGCGGTCAAAATGTTCATAAAAAGGATTCTCCCTCTTATTATGCATCATCCAGCCGGTAATCAAAGCTCCACCTCTGGATACAATACCCGCTCTTCTGCCCTGGTTCTTGATCTTCTCAACAGCTCCCATGACCAGGCCGGCATGGATAGTCATAAAATCAACACCATCCTGCGCCTGCATCTCAATAAAAGCCATCATCTCATCCACTTCCATCTGCACAAAGGCACGTTCATCTTCACGCATGTCCATGACCATCTGGTAAATGGGAACATTGCCAAAAGGGATGGTTGATTTTTTTATCAATTCACGCCTGATCTGGTTGATATCGCCGCCTGTACTTAAGTCCATTACTGTGTCTGCCTGGTATTTGACCACGATCTCCAGCTTCTTCAGTTCATCTTGCATTTGCTTAAAATCGCCGGATGTTCCGATATTGGCGTTAATTTTAGTACGCATCGATTTACCGATGCCAATGGGTTCGAGGTTGGAGTGATTTTTATTGGCAGGGATGACCACCTTACCCTGCGCTATCAATTGCATCAGCTGAGATTCTGCGATTAATTCTTTCTCAGCAACGACCCTCATTTCCCGGGTAATCTGTCCCTTGATGGCACTCTCTAACTGTGTCATATTTTCCTTTTGCTAAAAGTGGTAAATTTTATATTATATTATTTTATAAGGGAAATCAAGGAGAAACAACCTCGTGCTATCCGTAATCGCCCAGCTATTTTTAACACTCTTATTGCAAGCGGCCGTCTTTTTTTTTGTCACCCCATTTGGGCAATTTAAATTGTTTACCCTTGAGTTTTAACACTCGTTTCAGCCATGATTCGGGATATCCTTTGGATCTGGGACGCCCCTTCTCGTCCTTGACATAACCATCGTTGTATTTACAAATAAGATACTCGCCCAATTGAATCCACCGTTTAAAAGCCAGATCTCCCTGTGATACAGAGTAGGATGTTAAAAATTGCACCAGCAGTTTTTTGTCCTGGTTAAACAGATCCCGGGCACTCTTCTCGATCACCGGCTGCAGCTTTATAAAATTATCCTCCAATTCCTGCTGTATCATTTGTATATCCTTTACCATATCCACATATCTCAGGTTGGCAAAGTTAGCTACAAAGTTGAATACCCACCAGGCGGAATTCCAGGAAAATTTCTGCAAGGATCCTCGGGTATAGGCTTCGGGTAGGTCATCAATACAGCAATACAGAGGGAAATAGCAGGTGGTGTAGGTGTCATCCACCCCATACCAATAAACACCCCCAATGGGATTGGGCAGCCAGTCCCGGGACTGAGAAATAAAGGAGAAGGCTGTTTGCTGCGTGGATATGGGCCTCTCCCAACTATATTTTGCACTGCCAATCTCCCACGTTAGTCCCCGGTGACGCAGAGGGCTGCCAAATGGGCCGGCATCGACGCCCCGAGTCATGTCGTAGGGTGTTCCCTCATAATGATCTCGCATCACCTTCATTACATCCTGGAGGGATAATTTCTTGTCCGGTTTAATCCACAATGGATAAGGTTTGGCCTTTTTCTGGCCCCGGTGGAATTGATCGGACAATTTCTTCGACGGTGCACACCTGCGGAACATACTCCAGACCCGGGCTGCACAGGTCCTCATAGAGGCAGGTTTGGGAGGATCGAAGGCCATGCGGAAGCTGAACGGTTTTTTAGATTTTTTCTGATAAAATCCCTTTCGAACGGCACTATTGATTATATCTTTTGAGTAGAGACAATTTTCAGGATCATTGAGAGGAAACTCCCCTATCCTGGCCATATTGGCATGAGCACAAATATACCCATCCGGGACGCGTAAGGCCACCCAATTGGCTCCTTTACCCTCAGGGCCCGGACCAATCATTTCCATAATCCAGGCCTCTTTGGTATCAGCAATTGAGAAAGACTCGCCGGAGCTACGGTAGCCATACTGCTCCACCAGGCCGGCCATCACTTTGACTGCTTCCCGGGCGTGTTTGGCCCGTTGCAGGGTCAGGTTCATCAATTGAAAATAGTGGAGCAATCCCTGAGGATTAACCATTTCCGGCCGGCCGCCAAAGGTGGTTTCTCCAATGGCCAATTGAAACTCATTCATTAATCCCACCACCGCATGGGCATGGGGCACTTGCTTGATTTTACCCTTCAATTTACCATCCCAACCTCGGATTTCAATAAAGGAATCCGCTTTGTGATCTTGAGCAGGAGTGCGTCTCAATTTGGCCAGGAATTCACCATCACAGGTATAAGTAATCATTACCGACCCATCCCGGGATGCGCCCCGGGTTACTAAAAAACTAGAGCAATTATCGACTTCCTCGGCAGGAAGAAACAAACTGAAAACTAAAACTATCCACAAAACCAACAAAATGCACCTATTCATGGCTTACAACCTCCATTCGAATTTTTATTACTAAAACACCTCTTAAGTTTACTCCAAATTGACCACAATTTCCAAAAACCAAGCGCTGGGCCAGCCGTTTTTTTTCTTATATTAAAAAAAATATCAATTTGTTTTACTATTAATAGTTGAAATATTCATGATTTCCAGTTAATATTAATTAATAGATAAAGGGATTTAAATGCCAATCCTCGATTTTCTTAAAATATTTGGGCAAACAATAGATTACAAAGGGAGGTTTGAATGCCTGCTGACATTAATTTAAAAAACATTATGAATTTTGCCGCCCAAAAAGGGGCGTCTGACATCCACTTTCAAGTGGGAATGCCACCAATAATAAGACGGAACGGTCAATTGGTCCCACTGAAGCACCGGCCTCTGAATGAAGATGACACGCAGTTTATCGGCCAGCTGCTGGCGGGCATCGAGGATTCACAACAATTCAAAAGAAAGATCAGGGAATACGACGGCTCCTTTACTCTCTCAGGAGTGGCCCGTTTCCGGGTAAATGTATTCCGGCAAAATAATAGATATGCAGCTGTACTCCGGGTTATCCCGCTCAAGATCCGCAGCTTCGCGGAATTAAACCTTCCGCCCATTGTTGAAAAAATTGCCGGTGCCAGGAGGGGCTTGATCCTGATTACAGGAGCGACTGGCAATGGCAAATCGACCACACTGGCTGCTATTGTCAACCACATCAACCAGACACGCAGGAAACATATCATCACCATTGAGGATCCGATCGAGTTTCT
>CBFDCH010000308.1:0-4086 GCA_965603235.1 uncultured bacterium
CGACCACTCGCACCCCAAGCGAGTACGCTACCAGACTGCGCTACGTCCCGAACAATGTTATTTTTTAACATGTTTATCAAGTATTGTCAATATCTCTTTTAATTGAGACTTAATGCTTGCCAATCTTTCATCATTTTTTTTTGTTGTTTTTGGGCTGTTGGAGGTTTTTACCCCGCTGTAACCGGGTCCTGATATTTCAGCTCTTACAGCCTCTTTGTCTCTCTTATCCACAATTAGCCACTGCTTTATCCTGAAAATCAATTCTACATCTTTTCTGGAGTAGAACCTTTCTCCTGCTTGATTTAACGAAGCGGTAAATCCTCCAAACTCCTTTTCCCAATAATCGATAACTTTGCCATCGAGCTGGGTGATTTTTATCACTTCACTGCGTTTAAAGGTCAATTTATCGGGAATTTTAAAATCCATATTTCACATCAATTAGATTATACAATATTTGAATGAATACTAAAACTCGTGCCATGATTGTGATAAAATTTCATGAATCTGGTGGTTGGGTAGACACCTGGCTGTTGTTTGCTATATTTAGTTAGTCCAGATAGGATATTCTTTTGCTCTTTTCTTCTATAAAACCTTCTCTGAATAAATTCTCAATTAGCTTGTTTATTTCAGAGTTGGTAATCTGTTTTTGAAAAGTTGTCTCTATCGACGAGGTCAGCGTCTTTCTGCTTTTTGGTCTTTTTGTTTTTTGTTGCTTTAACAATATTTCCTTGATTTTTTTATATTTTACTTGAAGTTCCTTGCCCAGGCCGATGTTTTCAAAAATATCAGCAAATGATACGACTCGTTTCACTTTCTGTCCAAGTCTGCTCGCATGTTTGATTAGCGGATCAAATCCGGTATCTTTTGATACTATATAATGTTCTGTTTTTAGCTTATTTTTGTGGATTGCCAAATAATATGCGATATGAAAATCAAGAGCATTCTTTCCAGCGCCACTGATTTGAATCCACTCAACATTTTTACCCAATGGCTGAATTGCCCTGACAATGCTTGTAGACAACCTGTTTTGGTTTTCCCCGATAAAAAGAATTATTTTTGTATCGTCGAATTCCTTTACTTCAACATTCGGAACATTTTCAAAATCAATATAGATAATTTTACTCATTATTTAGTTTCTCCCTACTTCTGGACAGGTTTACCTTACCTGTCCATGGATTTATTATATGCAAAAATTTTAAGAAAGCAATGACCGTCCCCATTTACACCTCTCACTGCCTCCCCTCAGGTTGGATGCTGCAGGTGATATACCGCTAATTCTTTTCAATCAATTTATCTAATGCTTTGATTACTTCGTTCGGCCTCGCATATTGAACATAATGATTTACTGATTCCAACTTTACATATTTACAATTTGGTATATTTTTGGCCAATCTATCGTTTTGCAGCATTAATTGATTTCTATCATTATCTCCCACAATAATACTTACGTCATGTTTTATCTGGGCATATTTTTTGGCGTACTTTACTATTTCTCTATTATAATTTTCCGACTGCCTGGCTCTTGTGGCCATGGAGATTGCTTTATTCCACAACTCTTTCCTGAATGCAATGAAATTATCCGGGAAAGATACTTCATTGCCTTTCATCATCCCAATTAGGTTTTTTTCAATAATCCCGGGTCCCATTATAGGACCAAGCAACACCAATATTCCTTCTCCAAAAATTGGGATAGAAATCATTTTTGTTTTTATAATGCCGGCATTTGGGTCATCTCTTACATATCCAATCGGCGCCAATAATAAATAACCATTTATGTTCTCATCATAGTCAATTGCCATTCTTAGGGCGATTGCCCCACCATACAAATGTCCAACAATTGTCACATTTTTTAAATCTAATGTCTTGATTACTTCCCTTATTATTTGTGCATTGCCATCCAATGTATAATCGTCTTTTTTAATATCACTAAAACCCATACCTGGTCTATCTATTGCGGTCAGTCTATACTTATTTTTTAATAAGGGGTATAGTGTTTCCCAGTCTTCTACAGATCCCATACTGCCATGAATAAAAAGAATATCTTCACCATTCCCAATCTGATAATAGCGCATCAGCCTACCCTTAATTTCTACTTTTTTACCAATGTAATTTTCAGGAATTTTATTATTTGGTGAATAAAATAATCCAATGATAAAAGGTAATATGATAATTGTAGCAATCATTACTGAAGCAATTTTTAAAAATTTTTTCATAGTTCCTCCTTACATTTTTAGGGATCCCGGTTCCCGGTGTGGATTATAAAGTAGCCCAGAACAAACGGGCGCGGCATAATTCTTTATTATCTTGTTGGCGCACGATGCTGTGCAAACTCGAATCTAACGGTTGAGCCGCTGTTTCAGTCATAACAATAATCTCATCAGCCATTTTTGCCTCTGCCAGGAAATTTATCTCTAAAGACCTGAGCTTCCTGGTTTGATGAAACTCCGGCGCATATCCATCCAACATCCATTGCAGATACCGTGCAGCTGTTACATGCTGGTTAACATCAATATCACTGTACTTGACAGGTATAGCTAAGAGGGGCTTCGGATTATTCAAGGACTCTATCTTTTCCAGTTTATGACTTAATATTCCCCGGTCGGGTATAAAGTTAAATTCATCTTCTACCGGTTCAAGTCTCTGGGGACGGTTGGTTTCTCTATCCAAAATCAGCCACGAGGATATGCCCGTTGCCAGTTTTTCCTTTTTTTCTGATAAAATGCAGAATTCTCTGAAGGCTATAAAGCGGTCGATGCATGTTCCCCAGGTTTCGACCTCAATCGTGTCATCCCACCCCGGGAATTCGTCAATCTCCATAAAAAATTTTGACAAAGCCCAAAATTGCCCTCTCATTTGCAAGGTTTTATAATCAAAACTTGAATGTTTGACAGCATTCCAGGCCCCATTCATCATATAGGTAAATAAAAAATATGGAAAAATCCGGCCTTTCATATCAATGGCATAGGATTGAACCACCTGTTTATCCCGATAAACCGCTTCAACTTCTTTTTTCAACCCATACCTCCTTGGTAATTAACTTCCCTGACAGGGCACAATCCCCGATTCGCATTCTCCCCCGAGTTATATTATATTTACATCAATACCAAAACTGATGCAAGTATGTAATTTAATTATTTCTACAATAACGGCCTAGCCCTGCCGCCTACCCGACCCTTCAGATGATCGGGACAGATGCTGCAGCGGTCATTCGATACTTATCTTTAAACAAATTGTTGCCTCGAACATACTTATACGTTAAAATATTATCTGGTAATTCATGAGTAAGAAAAAGAAAAAATCCAAAGCAAAACAACTCAAAGAGAGTCAAAAAGAGGAATCTTTGCGGTCGGCTTATGACATCAATCATTCCGCAATCTATAAAAAGAATGAAAAGACAGGGGAATGGCAAGTGAAGAATCCGGCCGGGTCTATGGCTTATAATTACCTGTATCGGGATGATGATTCTGAATAACACAAAACAATGGATTTAACAGCAATACAACAAAAAATCAGGCAAATACCCCGCTTACCGGTGGCCACTGTCCCTACTCCCCTGCACTTCCTGGCCAAACTCTCCGCCCGATTCGACAATCAGCCTATTTACATAAAAAGAGATGATCTCAGCGGCCTGGCCCTGGGCGGCAACAAGGCGCGCAAGCTGGACTTTATCATGGCGGATGTTAAAAACCAGGGGGCCACCTCAATCATCACCTGGGGTGGGATCCAATCCAACTGGTGCCGGCAGGTGGCGGCAGCAGCCAGGATGTTTGATGTCAAGCCGGTATTGATCCTGTTTGCCACAAAAGATCAAATAAGTATCCCCAATGGCAACCATTTGTTGGACATTCTATTGGACGCGGATATTGATGTGATCGCTGTGGATGAGAACCGAAAAACTTTTCGCCTGGAGGATATTAAAGATATTATAAAAGACAGGTATGCCAGAGAAATTGCGTCCGGCCAGATCCCTTATATCGCCCCCCTGGGCGGCTCCATGACCGAAGGCTCCATGACCGCCCCTTTGGGAGCTGTCTCCTATTTTGATGTATTTATAGAAGCCCTTTTGCAAATGAGGGAATATAAAGC
>CBFDCH010000309.1:0-4080 GCA_965603235.1 uncultured bacterium
GTGTATTCCAGGTCCCATCGGAACAGACGATTAATCTTTTTGACATAAATGATCTCCCCACTTTAGTAGTTCTTTTTACACTCTCTTTTGATCAGGAAGTAAGGCGAAATGCGGCGATGGTTTTTTGATCATGCATGAGGGAGTTGTATAGCTTGACAGCCTGTTCAGTTTTGGCGGCCATCAGATTGATCTCCTGACGCATCACCTGAGTTTTAACAAGGTCCGGTACAATCAGACCGCCGTGAAACCCGGTTCCGATAATTATGATTTCCGGCTTTTCCCGGAGAATGTCCAGAATGTCGTCTACAAGAAGTGTATTCCCTTCACCCAAATACCACGAAGTGTCAATACGGTCAGGATAAACAATCAGATCTTGATGATATGTCTGGCCACCTATAGTGATTTTGCCAAAAGAGTAGTGCTCAATTTTCATCTCTTTCCTCCCCAAGGCAAGCTAGCCTCGGCTTCACCCATACTAACACCAGGCCTCCCTGCGCTCCAGACTGGGAATGCAAAGCGAAAGAATTCACCTGGATACTGAATACCATACCCACAAAAAAATTACAAGCAAAGGATTTTAAGTATTTTCAAGAATGTTGATCGTATCAAGGTTGTAAAAATCTTTTAAGGTTTCATAAAGTTCTTGGTGGTCCTGAACCAGGTCCCATGGCCTTTCAAAAAAAACCTCACTGGCCACTGCAAAACACTCCGCTTCATTTTCACCGGCGTAATCCCTCAACAGAGAACGGCCCCGGGCTGCCCGCTGCCACTCTTGTTGAATCAGGGTGTGCCATTTTTGCCCTTTTTGCTGGCCAATCCTGGCATAGGGAATGCCTTCCGCAACACCGTCCTCCAGGTCAAAATAGTGGGCCAATTCATGGATCACCACATTGTAGCCGTCATTGGGATGATCCAGACTTTGCTGAAGTGCGCCCTCGGTGAGGATCATGGGACTATTTATAGAAGCCTGGCCTGCAATGTGTCCCCTGCCGCTCTGGTAGTCGCGATTAAACCGTTCCCCTGGATAAATTAAAACACCGTCGGTCAGTGGAGGCTCCCAATGGGGGCGGCCGTGTAAAACAGTAGCCACACCTGCCGCCACCAATAGCCTGGACTGGGTGTTGACTTGGTGCCCCTGCCTGGCGGCTATGGGGTAGCCGTGTAAAAACAGCTTCATGTTATGCTCAAAAAGCAGGCGCTCCTCTTTGTTTAAAGCGTTGTACAGGGGGGAGTGGGTGAAGAGAAAATCCCGCCACTCCGGAGGAAAGGGGGCTCTGGCTGCCTGGCGGCGCAGATAGGGTTTTCTTAAGGAGAAGTGTAGAGTAATGGCCAGGATGATTGCCATAATTGCCAGAACAAGAGGATTGGCCAGGGCAATGGTTGTGGTAATACCCATCACCACAATGGTAATGATATAAACCCAGGTAAACACTTGATCAACCTTATAAATAACCTGCATTTTACATATCTATTTTTCTTTCAGATGGATGTTAAACCAATTGACGATGCGCAGGAACAGATCAATTCTGTGTTTTTCTTCCCTTATGCCATGCCCTTCCCGTGGGTAAATAATGAGCTCGGTTTTTACACCATACCGTTTTAATCCCCGAAAAAATTGCCAGCATTGTCCGATAGGATCGATGCGGTCATTTTCTCCACACAGGATCAGGGTGGGGGTTTTTACTTTTTTGACAAAAGTTACGGGTGAGCGCTCGTTGAATAGTTTCAGATCTTCATACGGGGTTCCCATGTACCAGGTATCATAGGCGTTGATAGAACTGGTTTCCGCTCCGTATTCAAAAGCCAGATCAGTCATGGGAGCACCAGATACAGCTGCTTTGAACCGATGGGTTTGAGTTACGGCCCAGGCGCTCATGTAGCCGCCATAGGACCAACCGCCAATACCGATTCTGTTGGGATCAGCTATCTTGTTTTGTATCAGATAATCGACGCCGGCCATCACATCTTTAAAATCAGCTCCCCCCCAGTCATAACGGTTGGCAGCCATAAACTCATAGCCGTAGCCGGTGGACCCGCGGATATTGGGACACAATATGGTGTATTCTTGTTTAAGCAGTAATTGGGCCCAGGTATTGAAGCGCGTTGAGAAGCGGCCCGATGGTCCGCCGTGGACCAGGACAATAGCCGGCCCGGGCGCGGCATCTTTTTTTGCAGCCGGCTGGAACAGGCTGGCCTCAATGGACAGGTTATCAAAACTGCGATATTTAATCATTTGCGGTTTTACCATGGAAGTATGGGGCCAGGAATTGTTAAAATGGGAGAGTTTTTTTGGATGGTTTAGATTTTTGGCCAACCATAACTCATCTGCCCGGTTCACCTCATTACCCGCAAAATAGAGGTTGTTGCCGGCCATGACAAAATATCTGGATGGGAAAACCGGCCATTGGATTTTCTTAATTAATTTTGCTTCCCTGGTTATCAGGTGCATTTGGTTGAGGAATCCTTTTTGACTCAGAATGAGAAGTTGATTGTCAGGCAGCCAGGTAAATCGCACCACTAACCGGTCGATTATTTTACCGGTCAGGTTGAACAAATTTTTACCGCCAGGGGTAGCAAGGTAAATATCAAAAGAACCGGGTCCGTCTACCCGCGGACCGTTAAAGGCCAGGGTTTTTCCATCCGGGGAGAGACGAGTCCCGGAGAAGGGGAGGGGCAGTGTTGCCACCGGTTTCATCTGTGGTTTTTGAATGGAAATACTATAAAGTTGATGGGTCAGTAGTTCCGGCTGCGGATGGTCGGTTGCTGTGACCAGCAATTGACCTTTTTTACTGCTCCAGATATATTCCTGAATTCGCCAACTATTATCGGTCAGGGTGGTAATTTTTTTGGTATCTAGGTTGTATATTCTTAACCTGGCCGGGTATCTCTGCAGGTCTGCCACCCGGGTATCGTCCCGCTCCTTTTTCCTCTTCTCTTCCTCTTTGGTCGGCTTGTCAGCAGCCAGGAAAGCGATTTGGCGGCAGCTGCCGGACCAGGCAAAGGATCTGATACTGGTCTCACTCTTAAACAGCAGCTCTGCTTCCCCTCCATGCCGGCGGATGGTATAAATTTGCCGTTTTTTATCCCTGTTGGATAAAAAAGCCAGAGACAGGCTGTCTGCAGACCAACGGGGTGAGCGGTCCGATTTTGTTGAGGATGTAAATTGGTTCATCTTGTTGGTCTTGGTGTTAAGCCGCCAAATGTTGGTTTTGGATTTATTCTCTTCAATCCGCTGGGTCAAGGTAAAGGCCAGCCATTTTTGGTCCGGAGATAATTGTAAATCGCCAATCCGTTTGCTGCGAACAGAATTGAGCCATTTTGAAATGGACTCCTTTAATGGTTCTCCTTTCTCAGCGCCATTCAGTGTGGCAGCGAGGCAAACCACAAACAATAGTAAAATACGCAGGCTTTTATTCCCTCTTTTCATGTGAACCTCCCGGCTGGTTTAATGGTTTATAAAACCCCCATCTCCTTCAGCAGATGCTGGACATTGCTGTATTTATTCATAAACCAGAGGATATAGCGAATGTCAACACCAATGGAGCGGGAGTAATCAATGTTCCAGGCATAGTCGTTGATTGTAGCTTCAAAGGCCCGGTCAAAATTCAGGCCGATTAATTCGCCTTTGGCATTCAAGACCGGACTGCCGGAGTTGCCTCCTGTGGTATCAGCGCTATACAGTATATTTACCGGCACATCGTTTAATTGGGGGTGTTTAAATTTGCCGAACTCTTTTTGTTCATACAAAGAAAGTAATTTTTTTGGGGCATTGAAGGGTTTTTTCCCTGTATGTTTTTGCACCACTCCGCGCAGGGTGGTGATGGGAGTGTAAATGACCCCATCGGCCGGAGAGTAGCGCTGAATATGTCCAAATGTGAGCCGCAGGGTGCTGTTGGCGTCAGGAATGAAGCTTTTGCCAAGCTTCATTTTTTTAACATCTATCAACCGGGCATGCAGGTCGTCCAACACTCCTTTTTGCCGCTTATTGGTTTCGTCCATTTTTTTCATGGATGGATAAAGGCCTTTGGCCAGGTTGATAAACGGATCGTTTAGATCCACCAGTTGTTTGGTAGACAGGGT
>CBFDCH010000310.1:0-4080 GCA_965603235.1 uncultured bacterium
AAAGGATGCCATTGATAAAAAATGGTGGCTGGTGGATGCTGATGGAGTTGTGCTTGGAAGGCTGGCAACTGAAGTCGCCAATATTCTCAGAGGAAAAAATAAACCCTCCTATACACCTTTCTTTGATACCGGAGATTTTATCATTATAATCAATGCTAATAAAATCAAAATAACCGGTAGCAAGGATGAACAGAAAATGTATTACCGGCACTCCGGCTATATGGGCGGTTTAAAGGAAATTCCTTATCAGCGCATGATGGAAACTCATCCTGAGAGGATCATCAAGCATGCAGTTAAGGGGATGTTGGCAAAAAATAAACTTAATCGTAAAATATTGAAAAAATTGAAAATTTTTACAGGCCCCGAACATAAACATGAAGCTCAAAAACCAGAGGTTTTAAAAATTTAAAGGAGGACTAGCTTGAGTATCATTCAATACTATGGCACAGGACGAAGAAAAACAAGCGTGGCGCGTGTATACCTGAGACCTGGAACAGGTAATTTTAATTTAATCGTTAATCAAAGAAAACGAGATTTTGAGGATTATTTTCCTTTAAAAATTCATAAACTGACCATGTACAAACCTCTTACTATCACCAACACTATTGAAAACTTTGATATTTACTTGACTATTCAGGGTGGCGGGAAAACAGCTCAGACAGAGGCGATTAAACTGGGAATTTCACGAGCCCTTCTGGAATTCAATTCTGAACTAAGACCGGTATTAAAAAAAGCCGGCTTACTAACCCGAGATGCACGGGAAAAAGAACGGAAAAAATACGGACTTCTCAAAGCAAGAAAAGCATCTCAGTACCACAAGAGGTAGGAGGATCCTATGGTTTCAGTTACAATGCGTGAAATGCTGGAAGCTGGTGTACATTTTGGTCATCAGGTAAGAAAATGGAATCCCAAGATGAAACCCTTTATCTACGGGAAAAAGAATGGGATTTATATCATTAATTTACAAACATCCATTGAAATGTTTAAGAAAGCCCTCGGTTTCATCACCGATGTAGTGGCAGCCGGCCAGGAAGCCCTGATTGTTGGCACAAAAAAGCAGGCCCAATCGATCATTACAGAAGTATCTGAAGAAATGGGAATGCATTATGTTAACAAGCGTTGGCTGGGGGGCCTGCTCACCAATTTTCCAATCGTAAAAAAAAGTATTGAAAAACTTTTAGAATTGGATGAGATGAAACGGGATGGACGGTGGGAAGTTAAATCTAAAAAGGAACAATCCAAACTGGAAAAAATATATAAAAAACTTCACAAAAACCTGTGGGGAGTTCGAAATATTACAGCTTTACCCGGAGTGTTACTTGTGATTGATTCCACCTTTGAACACAATGCGGTTTTCGAGGCAAAAAAACTAAATATCCCTATTGTGGCAATTGTGGATACAAATGCCGATCCAGATTAAATCACCTATCCTGTACCTGGAAATGATGATGCTATACGTTCCATCAAGCTCTTCACTCAAAAATTTGGCGAGGCTGTAATGATAGGCATGGAAAAAAGAATCTCTCAATCCCTGGAAGAGGAAAAAGCAACTGAAGGGGAAATTGAAGCAGTAGAAAAAGAGGAAGTACCTGGAGATGTGGTGGAGACAGAAGCAGTAAAAATGGAAGAACCGGAACAAACCATAGAGACTGAAAAAATTGCGGAGGTTGACGTTGAAGCAACAACTGAGACAGATAAGGAACCAGAGGCAAAAATTGAGCCCGAGAAAAAACCGGCAGACAAAATAGAAAAGAAGGAAGCAATCAAGGAAGAAAAATTGCCAAAACCAGCGGCAGAAGGGGTGAAAACAGAAAAAACCGCTGAGGCGGAGGAAGTAAAGGAAGAGAAGCCAGAACCTGCCCCGGAACCCGCCAAAGAGGAGAAAAAAGAGACAAAAGCAAAAACCAGTAAAGCTTCTACTGTCAAAAAACAAAAAAAAGAAACTAAAAAAGAAGTGTTAAAAGAGAAAAAGCCGCCAGCTAAAAAAACGCCTGCCAAAGATACAGCAAAGACTGAAGTGAAAAGCAAGCCAAAGGGAGAGAAACCCGTAAAAGAAAAAACAAGCAAGAGCGAAAATAAAACTGAATCGACAGAAAAAAAGGAGAGTTAAATGGCAATAGATATGTCACTGGTTAAGAAACTGAGGGAGAAAACTAGCATTGGCATTATGGAATGCAAAGATGCACTTAACGAGGCCAATGGTGATTTCGATAAAGCCATAGATATTTTACGTAAAAGAGGATATGAAAAAGCCAAGTCAAAATCTTCCCGGGTCACCAAACAGGGAATCATCGCTTCATATATCCATGCCAATCTGAAGATCGGTGTATTGTTGGAACTAGGCTGTGAAACCGACTTTGTAGCAAAAAATGAGGATTTCCTGGCCCTGGCAAAGGAAATCACCCTGCAGATTGCTGCCATGAATCCAACCTATGTCTCTTCAAATGAGATTCCTGAAGATGAACTTGAAAAAGAAAAGGAAATTTACAGGGAACAATTGAAAAAAAGCGGAAAACCTGACAACATCGTTGACAAAATTGTTGAGGGAAAACTAAATAAATTTTATAGCGATGTATGTTTATTGGATCAGAAGTTTTTCAAAGATGAAAAAAAGAGTATGGAAAACCTTATCACTGAAACTATTCACAAAATTGGAGAAAATATAGTCGTCAAAAGATTTATCCGTTATCAACTGGGTGAAGAAAACTAAAATGCCGTCTGCCTCACTATATAAAAGAGTTGTTTTAAAACTCAGCGGTGAGGCATTGAAAGGGGACGAACAATTCGGTATTTCCCCGGAAAGAATCAGAAATATTGCCAAACAAATCAAGCAGATCCACCAGCTTGGTGTTGAACTGGCCATCGTTACTGGAGGCGGCAATTTCTTCCGAGGTGTCCGCTCAAACAACCTGGGTATCAACCGGGCATCAGCAGATTATATGGGAATGCTGGCCACGGTCATCAATGGCATTGCTTTACAGGATGCCCTCGAGAAAGAGGGGATGGTAACCCGACTGATATCAGCATTGGAAATCAAGGCTGTGGCAGAACCTTTTATCCGGCGACGGATCATGCGACACCTTGGAAAAGATAGAATCGTTATATTTTCTGCCGGAACGGGCAGTCCGTTTTTCTCAACTGATACTGCCGCGGCGCTCCGGGCCATTGAGATCAAAGCAGACATTCTGTTAAAAGCGACCATGGTGGATGGTGCCTTCTCCGCTGATCCCAATAAAGTAAAAGATGTGGTTAAATATGATACCATCTCCTATGCAGAGGTACTGGCCAAGGACTTGAGGGTCATTGACAGCACCTCCGTTACCCTTTGCAAAGAAAATAAATTGCCAATAAAAATTTTCAACATCATCCCTGAGGGGAATATTTTTAGATCAATTACCGATGAAGAAATCGGCACTTTAATTCAATAAGGGAGTCCAATCATGTTAAGAGAAACCATTGAAGATGCCCAAAATAAATTTAAAGAAGTTATCGATGAATTTGCCAGAGACATACAAAAATTCAGGACCGGGCGCGCTTCAATTTCCATTCTGGACGGAGTAGTTGTTGAATATTTCGGTACGCCAACACCCATCAATCAAATAGCCACCCTTTCCGTACCAGAGGCCAATTTAATTGTAATTCAGCCCTGGGACCCCAAAATAATCGGAGAAATCGAGAAAGCTATTCGCAGCAGCAATCTTGACATCAATCCCATTTCCGACGGCAAACTGATTCGTATCCCGGTGCCGCCATTGGATGAACAGAGACGGTTGGAGATTATTAAAACACTCAAAAGAAATACAGAAGAAAGAAAAACCAGTATCCGTAATACCAGAAGGGATTTCCGAGAGATTGTCAGGCAGTTGAAAGATGACAAAGATATCTCAGAGGATGATGAGAAACGGTTTTATGACGATCTGCAAAAAATAGTGGATGAATATATTCAAAAACTGGATGACATAGAAAAGAGTAAAGAAAAACATATTTTTGAAGATTAATTCCTGTTTTTTATATTAAGAACAATGGCTAAGGAATCCACATCAACAGAAAAATATTTATTTTGTAATCACACCGTTTCCA
>CBFDCH010000311.1:0-4076 GCA_965603235.1 uncultured bacterium
CGATTAAAAGAAAAGTAATTATTCCCAGTGGATTGGTAATATCCAAACTACTCAAGTCCCATTTTTTTACCTTGCGCTGAAATTTTAAGAATTCACCCAGTTTTTCTACTTTAACCGGCTCCCACTCGGCATGGGGATGAAATTTTCCCAGGTTGACGCGGTTGTCAAATCCCCTGGGCAATAGAAAAAGGTTTCCCACAATCACCAGCACAAGACCGGGGAATAATCTGTAGTTGACGTACTGGATCATAAAACCGGCCAATATAAGCCCCAGACTAATGATGAGGCGTGTAGAATAATTAAGGGATTTCCACATGTTAAACACTACCAATCCCTGGGGATTGCCGTAGGGATTATTGTTTTTCATTAATTAGCTCCTTGGACCAGGCCTCTGTTTTCCAGAGTTGGTATGATTTCCTGGAAACCCATTTGTTGCCAATAGATGGGGCAGGCGCCATTACATATGGCAAATTCTTCGCACTCCTGGCATCCCGGATGGCTAAACCCCTTGCAGCGATACTTGCTGGCCTGGCGATTTTGCCAGATGGCATCAAAGTCTTGTTTTAATAGATTTCCCACTGGATCAGCCAGAGATGAACACGGCAATACATCCCCATTGGGTGCCAATGAGAGCAGACCATCACAGGCGCTGCAGCCTTTGTTGCCCAGGTTGTGGGCCACAGAGTTAAAGAGGCACATCGGAACCGGAGAATACCACATGAATTCAACATCATGTTCTTCACTATTGTGTATCAGTTGCTGAAGGGTGTCACCGATCTCTGCATAAAAAACTTGATGTCTCAGATTTTCTCGTCCGCTTCCTGCTGGGATCATCAGGTTCATGCTGAACCGTTTGCCCGTAAGCTCTTCCTTTATAAATTTCGGGACAGATGGGCAATCGAGGATGTTCAGGCGGTTAATGGTGGTGTTGGTATGGGTGGGAATTGCCTGATTGTTTAAATGGCGAATCCCGGCCAGGGTGTCGACGAAAGAGCCATCTGTCTGGGTGATGGTCTCATGAATGTGTTGTTGGGTGCCTTCCAGGCTGATCTGGGCCGAGTCGAGTCCACTGTCACTCAATTGTTTGGCAAAATCCTCTGTGATTTTGCTGCCATTGGAAATCAGGTTTACACGCATGCCCAATTTTTTAGCAAACCGGATAAAACGGTTCAGGTATGGATGCAGGGTGGGTTCTCCACCTGTAAAACTGACTGAGGGTACTTTTGCCTGATAATAAATTTTTTCCAGGAGAGCTTCAATGTCCCCCGGGGGGGGGAGTTCTCTCTGGGGGTCATGGGTTGCTGAATTCCGGCTGCAACCGGCATAACAAAACTGGCATTTCAGGTTACACTTATAAGTAATGGCTATCTCCGATAACACGGGCAGCTTATTAATCGATTCACTGAATGTCTCTTTGATCACTGCCGGGTTGGTGGAAAACTCACACAATGTTCCCTGCAGGTGGTCTTTTACAGCCCTTAAAAAAAGATTGATCTCTGCCACTTTCTCTTTGTCTGCTCCAATAGCTTTCAAGAGTTCGACCATAGTGCGGCCATTTAACAATTGATACAAAATCCAGGCACCGCTCTCATTTAGCTGAACGGCCTGGTTGGGGCGTTTGATAAGTATATTATCCTCAAGACGAACAAAAATATAGGATTTTACCCTGAGGATAAATTCTGGAACCCAGTCTAAATTTGTTTTTTTAACCTGCATGGTTCCCCTGGTGCCTCTCAATGGGATCCGCCGCTGACACAGGCGGAATGGCAGGCGGAATGGCAGGCGGAATGGCAGGCGGAATGGCAGGCAGAGTGACAGGCGGAGTGACAGGCATCGTGACATACGTTCATATTGAGTACAAGGTCGGTGTTTACCGTACCCTGTATCAAATGAGTCGCATCTACGGGTATGTCGGTTTCATACTCGTATGGATTGAGTTGCTGATCCCACCGGCGGTTGTAGTAGCGGTGGTTGTGGTAGTACCAATAGTGCCACCAAAGGTCGCGGTTTAACGCTAACTGACTGCGAACCTCCGCTGAATCCTGTCCCTCCACAAACTCCTCAATCTGGTTGGCATAATGCTTTTGCGTTGCTTCCACATCCGCGTCCCAGGCCTGTTTCTGAATCCCTTTAACCACCTGGTTCATCAGGTATTCCAACTCATCCTGGGAGAGCTGGCCGTCATTGGCCAGTGATTGGAAGAATATTTTTTCGTACGGGTCCAGCTGGTTTAAATCGGGCCGTTTTAAAAGAACCACCTTTAGGGGAGCTCGGCTGCCAATGGCCATATACCCTTCATTGACAAAGGAGTAGAGAATACCGCTTAAAACACGTTTGATAGGAAATCCCATGTATAATGCCGCCTCAATGGGCGAAAGGGTTTTACACACCTTCCCTTTTTTGCGAAAGGTGGAGAGGACCAGCTTTGGAGGCGTCCAGTTGAGGTCCTGCCAGTGAATATCTTCCAGCCCTCTTTGGGCGGTGGCCATGGAGCGGTGTTTTGACATCATAATAAATAAAAATACGGCAAAAAGTATGCCGCCCCCCAGTAATAATTTTGACCTGCCCCTGACTGTGCCCGGGCTTTTTCGCTTTTTACCGTCTATGAGAGGGGCACGGGCCACCGGTGTTGATTCCCTAATAGAGGTAAACCAGTTTTCAGGCATATAAAACTGGGTACGCATATGGAAGCGGTTTCCCGGATTATTTTTATGAAAAACCAGCAGCAATCGGTTTTTGGGTCCCCTCTGGTAGTCAATAAGGTATCTTTTGTTTACCCATTCTTCGGTGAGGATTAATTGGTTGGTCTGTACATGCTCCCTGGGATTGATATTGGCGCCCATGGTGTGTGGTGTAAGAATTTTAAGTGTGTAATGGTCCTGGTTACCGGCTTCATCCCATTGCGTCGGCGCCCAATTGAATACCATCAGTTTTTTACCATCATTTGCAGTGGTTCTGGCCAGGTATCCGGCCTGAAAAAAGTTGGTTGAGAAATAAAAAACATAGGTTATGGTCCCTTGAGACACGCCGGCTCCATTGGCCAGGATAATATCCCACATGCCTCCTCCAGCCGGCCGAATGCTCAAGCCATACCTGGTACCACTGCTGTCAATGGCATATGAATCACTGGAGAAACGGTGAATAGTTAGCCGGTCATTACCGCCGAAAACGAAGCCGTGCAGTTCTCCGGAAACCACCTGGTACTGAACAGAATAGGCTACCACGGCACTGCCGTCACCTTTCAGGTCCACAGCTGTCTCCACAAACACAATTTTTCCTTTTCCGCCGTAAAGCGGTTTCTCAAATCCCGGGGCAACAAAAATAAAAATAGCAATAATTAAACCAAGATTTTTAATCAACTTTTCCTTCATACTCTATATTGTAGGGAAGGAGCCATTGGTTTTCAATAGAAATGGCTTGAATAAAAAAATTCCTGATTGGCTGTTCCATTTTCCTGTAAACCCAATTTTTATTGGCCACGTCTAAAGGGCATGAGGAAATGAACTTAAGGAGAGTGAAATGAAAAGAGTGAAATTGTTAATTTTGAGTTTGGTGATGTTACTGGTTATGGGCGGTCTCGTATCTGCACAAAAAGGGGATAAGGCACAGAAGGTCAAGAAAAAAATCGAACGCAAAATGGCCAAAGTCCACATAAAGGGCTTGGAAAAACTGAGAAATCTGGAAATACATTTGGATGGCCTGGCTGAGAGACTTGAATGTCTGAATGATCTTAGAGTGGATATTGATATGAGTGGCCTGGAAGAGAGCCTGAAATGCCTTGAAAACCTGAAAGATATCAAGGTCCACCTGCACGGCCTGGAAGCCCTTGAAGCATTGGAAGATCTGGATATTGACATCGATATACCGGAGATGGATTTTGATTTTAATTTTGACTTTGATTTTAATTTCGATGACTTTTTTGAGTGTGATAAAAAAAGCAAATCCTCAAAAAGTAAAAAAGCAGAAAAAGCAAAGAAAAAAATCAAGAAGAAAAAATGATAAACCTTGCTGGAGGGGCTGATCGGGTAACGGTCAGCCCCTGATTTTAATCAATCAGCAGGAAGGCATAGCGGTTC
>CBFDCH010000312.1:0-4070 GCA_965603235.1 uncultured bacterium
GCACACGTGTCTTTACTACTAATCCTAAAAAACCGAACTCAGCCATGAGAAAAGTTGCCAGAGTCAGATTGTCCAATGGGATTGAGGTCACTGCCTATATTCCTGGTGAAGGCCATTCCCTGCAGGAGCACTCCATTGTATTGGTCAGGGGTGGCAGGATTAAGGATCTGCCAGGTGTACGTTATCACATTGTTCGCGGAGTAAAAGATACCACTGGTGTTGAAAATAGAAAAAGAAGCAGATCAAAATATGGAGCCAGGAGACAGAAGAAGGACCAGCAATAGGGAGATTAAAAAATGCCAAGAAAGAAGATAAAGAAACAAAAGGAAGTATTTTTTGATCCAGTATATAACTCTTCAGTTATATCCAAATTGATCAACAATGTGATGCAGGATGGCAAAAAAGCTTTGGCTGAACAAATTGTCTATGGTGCCATGGATGTAATTAAAGAAAAAACCAAGGATGATCCCTTCAAGGTTGTGTTGAAAGCAATTGAAAATGTACGCCCCCAGGTTGAAACCCGTTCCAGACGGGTAGGTGGCGCTACCTACCAGGTTCCCGTGGATGTCAGAAAAGAGAGATCATATTCTTTGGCTTTACGCTGGATCGTTAATTTCGCCCGGGAAAGGGGAGGTAAATCTTTCCAGGAGAAATTGGTTGGTGAACTGCTCGATGCTTTTGGTGAAAAGGGCGGTGCTGTAAAAAAACGGGAAACAGTCCACAAGATGGCTGAATCAAACAGAGCGTTTGCACATTATCGATGGTAAGATGAGAACATCACCGGTAGACAGGATCCGTAATATTGGTTTGATGGCACATATTGATGCCGGTAAAACCACTACTACAGAGAGAATCCTGTACTATACCGGTGTGACCTACAAAATGGGTGAAGTTCATGATGGTACTGCTGTTATGGACTGGATGGACCAGGAACAGGAGCGGGGAATAACCATTACCGCTGCTGCCACAACTTGCATGTGGAAGGACTATCAGATCAACATCATTGATACTCCCGGCCATGTCGATTTTACCGCCGAGGTTGAGCGTTCAGTGCGTGTTCTGGATGGCACAATTATTGTTTTATGTGGTGTGGGCGGAGTTGAGCCTCAAACTGAAAAGGTATGGTATCAGGCTGTTAAGTATCGTGTTCCTCGAATCGTTTATATAAATAAGATGGATCGGGTGGGCGCTGACCACAATGATGTGGTAAATCAGATTGAAGAAAAATTTAAGGTGAAGACGCTGTTGCTGCAAATCCCCATGGGAATTGAGGATAATTTTACCGGAGTGGTTGATCTAATCACCATGAAAGCCTATCGCTTTAATGGTGAATTACTGGGTGCGACCTTTAATGAAATTGATATACCCGCAGAATTTCAAGTTGAGGCGGAAATTCATAGAGAACACCTTATTGAGATATTGGCTGACCTGGATTTGGAAGTCATGGAGTATTTTCTTGATAAGAAGCCCATTAGCCAGGAATTATTGCGGCAAGCTGTTCGCAGGGCCACTCTGACCATAACTGGAGTGCCGGTGTTTGTGGGATCCTCTTTTAAAAATAAAGCAGTGCAAAACCTGCTTGATGCCATTGTATACTACCTTCCATCTCCTCTGGATAAGGATTCGGCCAAAGGGTATCATCCCAAGACCAAGGAAAAAATCGAGCGTGAGTTGTCTGATGATGAATCATTCTCAGCTCTGGTGTTTAAAATAGTCACTGATCCTCATGTTGGCCAGTTGGCATATTTCAGAGTTTATTCCGGGATGGTAAAGAGCGGAACCTCGGTTTTTAACAGCAATAAAGGCAGTAAGTGCCGAATTTCACGACTGCTCAAAATGCACTCCAACAAAAGGGAAGAGGTCAGAGAAGTGGTTTCAGGAGATATTGCCGCAGCCATTGGCCTGCATGATGTCCAGACCGGAGATACTCTTTGTGATGAAAGAAATCCGATCATTTTGGAATCTATCAGTTTTCCTGATCCGGTAATCACCACCACTGTTGAACCGCGATTAACCTCTGAACATAAAAAATTGGCAGAAATACTAAGTAAACTGAGCGGAGAAGATCCCACTTTTCAGGTTAAGGTTGATCAGGATACCGGACAAACAGTGATTTCCGGTATGGGTGAATTACACCTGGAAGTAATAGGAGAACGTATTCGCAGGGAATTCGGCATTGTAACAAAAATGGGAAAACCAAGGGTTGCCTACCATGAAACCGTAAGGCAAACCTCGGTTGGAGAAGAAAAGTATATTAAACAAACGGGTAACAAGGGGCAGTTTGGCCATGTGGTTCTAGAATTGTCCCCCATTGCCGGAGATGATAAATTTAAATTTGAATCAAGAATTAAATCTGGAGGCATTCCAAAAGAATTTTATCAAGCCATTGAAAGTGGCGTTAAGGAAGCGATGGATTTTGGTATCCTGGCGGGGTTCCCTGTCATCAATGTGGCGGTAGCTCTGACGGACGGCTCCTTTCATGATGAGGATTCTACTGATATGGCTTTCAAAATCGCTGCTTCCCGGGCCTTTCAAAAAGCTTTCAGAAAAGGAAACCCGATTTTACTCGAACCGCTAATGAAAATTGAGATTGTTGTACAGGATGAATATGTCGGGGAAGTCATTGGAGATTTTAATGCCCGGGAAGGTAAAGTAATTAATATGTCGATGAACAACGATATGCATATAGTGGATGGCTTGGTGCCACTGGCAAATATGTTTGGCTATGCTACAGTGTTGCGGACATTAAGCCAGGGGCGGGCCAACTACTCCATGGAATTCTCCGATTACGTGGAGATGCCTGAAAAAAAAATGCAGGATGTTTTGAAGAATCAATTGGGTATTTATAACTACAATTAGGAGGTATTTTAATGGCTAAAGAAAAGTTTGATCGCAGTTTGCCTCATTTGAATATTGGAACTATTGGGCATGTGGATCATGGTAAGACGACGTTAACAGCGGCAATTACTAAGGTATTGAGTCATTTGGATGACAAGGTATCGTACCGTGATTTTTGGAGTATAGATAATGCGCCTGAAGAGAAGGAGCGTGGAATTACGATCCAGATAGCTCATGTTGAGTATCAGACCAAGAATCGTCATTATGCACATATTGATTGTCCGGGTCATGCAGATTATGTAAAGAACATGATTACCGGTGCAGCCCAGATGGATGGAGCGATATTGGTGGTGAGTGCTGCTGATGGTCCGATGCCTCAGACGCGGGAGCATATATTGTTGGCGCGTCAGGTTAATGTTCCGGCGATTGTAGTGTTTATGAACAAGGTTGACCAGGTTGATGATCCTGAGATATTGGATTTGGTGGAGTTGGAGATTCGGGAGTTATTGACAGCGTACAAGTTTCCTGGCGACGACATCCCGATTGTACGTGGTAGTGCGTTGAAGTCGATGGAGAGTGAAGGTAAGCCTGATGATGAGATAAACAAGCCGATAATCGAGTTAATGCAGGCCTGTGATGATTATGTTAAGTTGCCTGAGCGTCCGATAGACAAGCCGTTTTTGATGCCGATAGAGGATGTGTTCAGTATCAGTGGTCGTGGAACAGTTGTAACGGGTCGTATTGAGCGTGGTAAGGTTTTGGTTAATGATGACATAGAGATAGTTGGTATTCGTGACACGCAGAAAAAGGTAGTGACCGGTGTAGAGATGTTCAAGAAGTTGCTGGATGAGGGATTGGCCGGAGACAATGTTGGTGTGTTGTTGCGTGGTACTGATCGTAATGATGTTGATCGTGGTATGGTATTGGCCAAGCCGGGTTCGATTACGCCTCACCTCAAGTTTAAGGCCGAGGTGTATGTATTGAGCAAGGATGAGGGTGGTCGTCACACTCCGTTTGTGACGGGTTATCGTCCTCAGTTTTTCATTCGTACCACGGATGTGACAGGCAGTGTGAAGTTACCGGAAGGTGTTGAGATGGTAATGCCTGGTGACAATGCCAATCTGGATATTGAGTTGATCACTCCGATTGCCATTGAGAAGGGATTTAAGTTTGCTATTCGTGAGGGCGGCCGCACCATCGGAGCCGGTTCGGTAACCGATATTATAGAGTAA
>CBFDCH010000313.1:0-4070 GCA_965603235.1 uncultured bacterium
AAATAGGTAATCCTCTCTCGGTTCAAACGCCATACGGTCCCAAAGGAGGGAGGCAACACGGATAAAAATCCTGGCGGCCGGCAGGCGGCCTGGCCGCTGGTTATTAAATTGGCTAATTTTAAAATCGCCTCTCTAACTCCGCCGGTTTCCTTAACCGCCATTATGCGGATATATAAACTGCCCCACCAGGCGCGCAGCAGGCCCTTGCCATACAGGGCCGTGGGAAATCCCCCGGACCTGATAGTGGCAGGATGCAGCTCAACAACCTCGCCGCCCCAATCCATAGAAAGCAGGCCAAAGGCATCATCAGATCCCTTCATATGGTATATTTCAACCAGAATTTCATTGTCGCTACTATCCCTGTATTCATAGACAAGCAGATGATCAAAATGGTAACCAAGATAGAGCTCACCGGAACCATTCATGTAATCAAAGATGTTTTTTGAGTCTACCCGTTTGACTGGTCCAGCCATTGTCCAGTCAGCCAATGTTTTTGGTAAATCTATTTTAGCCACTTTCATAATTTTTGATTCTCCTGGCAAAGGGGAAAAGAGAAAAGGGGACATCAGAAAAATAACACATAACCATTTAACCGGGCTGGATTTCAATTTATATATTCCCTTTGGTTTTCTTACGCAATCCCTTCACTCTTTGTTTACTTTATAACAAAAGATAAGTCAAGCATTTTTTAATACAAAACAAAGTGGGTAATTGGCACGTAAAATAGGTTGCATGTATGACAGTATAGTGGTCGAAATAAAGGAGGGTGGCATGAAAAAAGCAGGCAGATTATTTTCAATCCTGGTAGTGGCGGCACTTTTGTTTACCGGACCGGTATCCGGAGCGCAAAAAACAAAAGACAAACCGGTGAAATTGACCAAAAAAGAACAGCAGCAGGTGATTAAAAAAATCATACCGCTGCTGAGAGATAGATATGTATTCCCGGACAAGGCCATAAAAATCGGCAACCACCTGAAGAAAAGGATGGCAAAAAATGCCTTTAAAGATTATACCGAGCCGGCCGCATTTGCCATGGCAGTCACCAAGGAGATGCACTCTGTTTTTGAGGACAGGCATCTGCGGGTACGGTTGAGGCGGCAACGACAGATTCAGGGACAAACAGGCAATCCGCTGCTGGATGGTTATTTAAACTATATGCGGCCATTCGCGGATAATTTCGGCTTTAAAACCGTTAAAATCCTCGAGGGTAATGTCGGCTATCTCGATTTCCGCTATTTCGGCAATTCCCAGCTGGGCACTAAAGTGGTGGCATCAGCCATGGCTTTCCTGGAAAACACCGATGCCATGATCATTGATATGCGTAAAAATGGCGGTGGTTCGCCTGCCATGGTGCAACTGGTATGCAGTTATTTTTTCCATAAAAAGGTACATCTCAATTCCATCTACTGGCGCAGAGGCAATTTTACCGCGGAATTCTGGACCCTGGATAAAATCAAGGGTCAGCGGCGGCCGGATGTGCCCCTCTTTGTGTTAACCAGCAAGAGGACCTTTTCAGGGGCAGAGGAATTTTCCTATAACATGTTAACCCAAAAACGGGCCACCCTGATCGGCGAAGTCACCGGCGGTGGTGCCAATCCCGGCGGAGGTGCTCCATTGGGCAGTAAATTTACTATTTTTATCCCTACCGGCCGGGCCATTAATCCCATTACCAATACCAATTGGGAAGGGACCGGTGTGACACCCCATATTATCATTGCGGCTGACCAGGCTTTGGAAAGAGCCCATGAGGAGGCCAAAAAGGCGGCCAAAGAGAACAGGGAAAAAAAGCTGGCAGGCACAAAAGCCAAAATACAAGCCATGAGCAATAAACTGGCACAGGCTGCAGCACTATTTGGAACCAGGAACATAAAGGAAGGAGAAGAGCTCGTGTTTGATGCTCTAAAAAGGGCTCAGCAGGAAAAGATTTTGAGTGAAAACCTGATCAACAGCATGGGATACATGTACCTGCGTCAAAAAAAGGTGGACATGGCCGTTGCTGTGTTTAAATACAATGTAAAAACTTTTCCCAAATCAGGAAATGTATACGACAGCCTGGGAGAAGCCTATGCCAAACGGGGAAACATAGAACAGGCCATTGAGAATTACCGCAAAGCCAATCAACTCGACCCCAACAACCGCAACGCCCTGATTCTAATAAAAAAGCTGAAGGAGAAACTGGCCAAAAGTAAAAGATGAGCATGAAAATATTTTGCATTGTTAATCCCAAGGCGGGCAAAAACAAGGGCCTAAAGGTTATCCAAAAAGCAACTCCCTTACTGCAACAAAAGGGGGTGCAATTGGATATTAAAGTAACAGAATATCACCGGCATGCCATGGAAGTTGCCGGTTCTTTTGATCCCGGAACCTATGACGGCATTGTGGCGGTGGGTGGAGACGGCACCCTCTTCGAAACCATTAACGGGCTTTTAAAAAACCACGAAACCTTTGATCTGCCAATCGGTCAAATCCCGGTCGGCACAGGCAATTCATTCATTAAAGATTTACAGATCAACTCCATCAATGAAGCAGTGGCCAAAATTGCCGGCGGTAAAACGAAAAAAATTGACGTGGGATTTTTTAAATACCCCGGTGGCGAGTACTATTTCATCAATTTACTGGGCAGCGGATTTGTAGCCAATGTGGCCCACACTGCCGGCAGATATAAAAGGCTCGGGCCCCTGAGTTATGTTATCGGTGTTTTTAAGGAGGTGGCCAGGCTGAAAGCGGCTGCAGTGGAAATCACTATTGATGGCACAGTATATCAACGGGATTATATTTTCAGTGAAATTTGCAACTCCAGCAAAACTGGAGGCAACATGATCATGGCACCGGAGGCAAAAATTGATGATGGCTATCTGGATGTGATCCTGGCCAACAAAATCTCCAAACTCAATTTACTCAGGATATTTCCAAAAATTTTTAAAGGAACCCATGTTCATGATCCTCGTGTGGAGACTTTCAAATGTAAAGAGATCAAAATTGATTGTCAACAGCCGCAGCGCCTAACCCCGGATGGTGAAGTTTTTGGCCAGACCCCCATAGAGGTATCCATTTTGCCTGGAAAAATCAATATGTTTTGTTAGATCCGCCAAATTAACAAGCCTGACAATTAAAACTCAATGCCTACCATAATGGTTACCACCTCGTTTTTCAGGGTTTCGGTCCCAGGTGGATGTCCTTTAAACCCCGCGAATACCTGGCCTCTGCCAGTAAAGCAGTGACGCCCAGATTGAAATTGACACCGGCTCCCACAGTGAAGCCATAATCTGTTTTTTTAAACAGTTCCGGATCCACATCAAATGAAAGACCCAGGTATTGCACCTTCACCGATTCCGACAACTTAGTTCTGTAGAAGGGGCCGGCAAATACATAGGGTTTTAAGGCCACCATGTTAAAAGAAAGTTTCAACAAAACGGGAATTTCAAGATAGGTGATCTTATACTCAATAAAAATATTACTCAAATTACCGACGGTGAATCCGAAATATTTAGCCAAATCTGAAACAGGTCCTTCATAAGAGGATCCCGTGCTTGAGTAGAACATTTCGGCCTGCAGGGAGAGAGGGCCGGTAATCTTGAGATTCAAAAATCCACCAAAGATCATATTTGTGTGCGTGGAAAAATCAGGTTTCACTGTAAAATTGGCATAACTGAATTTTGAAAAGTTGATGCCGCTCTTAAGACCAATCGATGCATACTGTTTAAGAGTAAAAGATGTTATTAGAAGGAATAAAATAAGCATCAAGCCCAATGTTTTTTTCATCATGGTTTCTCCATTAAATAATAGAATTAAATCCCATTATACAACATTTGAAAATATTTTTTTTCTCTTGACATTCTTTTTTTCAGCTGATAAAATTACAGGCGAACAAAAAGCGAACAGGAGGCAATAAAATGAAAAAATGGTTAATTTTGGTAGTGGTTTTAGGATTGGTTTCGCTGGCTTATGGCACCGGCAATTCAGACGAGAGTATTCAGTTTAAGGAAAAGGAAGCTTTCACTTATGTTTACATGACTTTTTCCGGCACCTATGAATTCTATCTCAATAGCCCCATGGAGGTAAAACCTGAA
>CBFDCH010000314.1:0-4068 GCA_965603235.1 uncultured bacterium
TACCCTTGGCAAATAGGATGGAACCCATATAGTGAAATCCCACCGTCTCAGTAAATAGCCGGGTAACCAGAATATCTGAAACATAAAAGACCAGGTACCCGATAAGATAAAACACAAACCGTTTGCCATGCTTCTTTCTGGTTTTAAAAATAAAGGTAGTGGCCAGGATAAAGTGAATAACAGCTGTACAGGCCAGGACAATGATATAGCTGACTAAGTAATACAGATTAAAAATTTCCGTTAAAATATAGGTCAACGCCAGGGTAAGCAGCAATACGCTCCCACCGGCCAGCAAAAATTTTAATAATTTATGAAGGGTCTCCCTCAATCCCATACCTCATCGGGGCAGTCTGTTGTTGATTAAATCCGCCAGCAGGCCAACCATCAGAATAATGGCTGAAAACACAAAGAAAGTGACAGAAGTTTCCGACAAATTCAGATTATAAATATCTCGAGCCAGCGACAGGAAGGCAAGAAACAGGGTGATAAAAAAGGAAGGCATGAAAACCCGCAAAGGATTAAATAACATGGTTATTCTTAGAATCAACAGGAAAAAGTTATAGGTGTCGCGGATGGGATGTATCTTTGATTTGCCTATCCGCTTTAAATAATTAATAGAAATTTCCTTGATTTTCTTATTACCCATGATCGTAGCCAGGGTCAGGGTAGTGGTGAAAGAAAACCCACTGGGAAAAAGGTTCCAATAACGCCGGGCAATATCTCTTTGAAAAATTCTCATCCCTGAATTGACATCAATAATTTTTCGCCTGACCAGGTAGGAGGAGAAACGGTTTAAAAACCATTTGGCCGGCCTTCTGAGCAGCGGTACAGATCGTTTCTTTCCGGTTCTGACTCCCACCACCATATCAAAATCTTTCATGAAGGGGAAAAATTCCGCAAAAGCCTGCAATGGATAGGTTCCATCCGCGTCAGTGATGGCAATCCACTCATACCGGCTCTGTTCAATGCCGATTTTCAACGATGCCCCATAACCCTGGTTATGAGAGTTATGAACCACTGTGACTTGTTTGGCTCTTATTTTTGTCAGTAGTTCTCTTGATTCATCGGTTGAGGCATCATCCACCACCACAATTTCATAATTTTCAAAATGTGGTTCAAATACTGCCGCCAGAGCATCAATGGTTTTAACAATCTCAGCGGCTTCATTGTAACAGGGGACAATAACAGAAATTCCGGATTTTTCGCTTTTCATATATTGTAAAATTAATTATATACCAATCCAACTTCATTTGGAAGGGCAAACATGCTCTTGCAATTGCCTGCCAATAACTATAAAATATTGGCGTGAAGGGAATAAAGTCCACATTGCCTCTCCTCCTTTTTTTTTTAATCATTCTCTATGTTTACCTGGTTTTCCTGCCTGTCACCTACAATTATGACGGCACAGTATTCAGCCACTACCTCCGCTATGCTTTATTAAAGAGCGACGTACAATCAATCCTGCAGCTTCACCACCTGCTCTATTTCCCACTGAGTTATGTGACCTATAAAACGGCCAATACTCTCTTTGCATATCAACCCCTGGAGTATTTTCACCTGCAAATGCTTTCACTATTATTCGCTGTTTTATCATTAATCTTCATTTACAAAATCCTCAAAGCGATCAAAATTCCTGTTTATTACCAATATTCAGGCAAATTTATAATTGCTTTTTCCAATTTATTCTGGATTCAGGCTGTTGAGGCGGAGGTCCATATGGCCGGACTCTTTTTTATCATTTCCGGCATCTACTTCTTATGGTTCAAAGATGATAGCCCAAAAAACCTTGTCATCTCAGCCCTTCTCCTCTCACTCTCAACAGGCTTTCATCTGATTAACGGCTTAATAACCATTTCAGTACTGGCGGCCTTTATTGTCCGCAAGGTCAAATTTAAGCGAATATTCCACTTTTATCTCCTGTATACCCTCTTTTTTTCCCTGCCCTATATCTTCTTGAAAATTACCGCCCGGATACCCCTGCTGGCCACAGCCCGGGACATCCTTATCGGGAAAGGAAAACTCACTGGATATACCTATACCGGCACCTCGCTGAGTCGCTGGAAAGGATTATCTGCCAATTCCCTGCTTCACAATGCCACTGCGGTCAAAAACAGCATTCTCTCTCCTGAATCCGATATACTGGGTTTTATTCTTTTGTTTTTGATGCTGCTGCTCCCCATCATCATCTGGAAACAATCAAAAAACCATGCGGTTCAATTCCTGTATTTCATATGGGCCCTGCCCTTTTTCATTTTTTTCAACTTCTGGCAACCCGGCAATAGTGAATTCAAGTTAAATGTGGTTGTACCCATTCTGCTGGCTTTTACTTTTGCCCTGCAAACCTGTGCCTGGCAAAAATGGCTGCGGCCGGCCCTGGTGGGTCTTATCCTTCTGATCGGGTCATGGAACCTTTTTATGGCCATCATCCCCCAGAATCGGCTAACCGATAACAGCAATTACCAGCTTGCCCTGGCTATCAACGAACAGACAGAGAGCAACTCAACAATAGTTATCGCCGGGTCCGGCAAAAATTCATATCTCTATGGTAAAATCTACCTTCCCTACTTTGCCCTGCGTAACACCATCGTGCTTGATTGGCGACTGGGTAAAAAATTCACTTGCAAAGATTTGGCCAAAGAGATCAACCAGTTAATCGGCAACAATAAAAGGGTATACCTGCTTTCCGAAATCGCTGACCTAACCCCAACCCTGACCAGCCTGTTACGTTTTCATAAGATCCCTCTTGGCGAATATAAGAACTTTTTAAACAGGCTAAATCTGGGAGATAAAATTGCTCTGCTCCAGAACTACTTTCTGATCGAAGTAAAATCCACCATCATCCTATAGGTCATATCCCGGCCGTTTTTTCAGTGTTTGCCTGAACCTTTCAACTAAAATGGGGGAGGGGGATTTTTGATTTTTTTAGAGGAATGGAGTACAATCATTTTTCAATAATATCTGAGGAGGCAGCATGCGCTATTTATTTTGTATTCTGATTTTTTTGGCTGGCATATTACCTGTTTTTGCCGGCAATACAGTTTCTGGAGGGAGCCAATCCTTTTCGGCGATGGACCTAGTTACCATGAAACGGCTCTATGATCCACAACTTTCTCCAGATGGCAAACTTATCGTTTTTGTATTAAGGGAAACCGACATGAAGGCCGATCGGGGCCGAACTGATCTGTGGTTGGTAGAAAACAGCGGCAAAAACCTTCGACGTCTGACTTCACATCCTGCCGCTGATTTTAATCCCCGCTGGTCTCCGGACAGCAAAAAAATATGGTTTTTATCGACCCGGTCCGGTTCCAGTCAGGTATGGTCCATAGCAGCCAATGGCGGAGAAGCAATACAAACAACCAAACTTCCCCTCAATGTGGGTAACCTGGTGATTGCTCCTGATGGTAGGAAGATCGCCTTCACCATGGAAGTATTTCCCAAACTGGCTCACTTTAAAGATACCAAAAAGAAATTGGAAAAAATGGCCAAGAGTAAAATCACCGGCAGAACTTTCACCAAACTCTTTATCCGCCACTGGGACACCTGGAAGGATGGCAGGAGGTCACATGTTTTTGCAATGACATTAATGGATAACAAGGTTGTGGATGTCATGAGGGGTATGGATGCTGACACCCCCTCCAAGCCCTTTGGCGGCCCAGAAGAAATCACATTTTCACCGGACAGCAACTACCTGATTTTCGCTGCACGCGCTGCCGGTATCGGTGAAGCCTGGTCAACCAATTTTGATCTATATAAAGCACCTGCCAATGGATCTAAAAAACCTCAAAACCTGACCGAAGAGAACAAAGCCTGGGATACAGTGCCGGTTTTTTCCCCGGATGGGAAAAATTTGGCATACCTGGCCATGACAAAACCCGATTTTGAAGCAGATCAATTTCAACTTGTTATTCAGCCGTGGCCCAGTGGAGAAAAAAAAGTTATCACCAGGCAGTGGGATCGATCTCCAGGCTCAATCATCTGGGCTCCGGATGGTAAAACCATCTATACAACAGCTGCCAACCTGGGTCAGAATTCTCTATTTGCCATTAACTTAAAAAACAATAAGGTGAA
>CBFDCH010000315.1:0-4057 GCA_965603235.1 uncultured bacterium
CACCTTCTCATCATTTGTTGGATCAGCCTGATATAGAACAATATTTTGTTATATGAGAGGGCTGTTTTAAGTGATTTTAATTGTCTATCATGAATGAAAACCATCAACATTTGCACTTTTGCACGCACCGTCCCCTTTCTATAAATACTATTAATATAAAGTAACAACTGTGTGAATAAAAAGGGGGCAAGGCGCCAAAATCAAAAATTTAAATTTATGTTAGAATATATCTTAATTTCCAATTTTGCGAAAAATGATGATTAAGAGTATAAGGAATTGGGGGATCGTTCAACGGCACATAATTTTCAACTTGTTATTTGCGGTGGCTTTGATGATGAGCTTTACTACCTACAAGTATATTATTGTACCCATTTTACGTAGCGGAGTTGAAAACAATATATTTTTTGATTTAATTATCTTTTTACCAGTGTTTGCAGTATTTTTTTATTGTATGTATTCCATCAAATTTTGGTATGAAATCCCCATTCTTTCGGCTGTATTTATTGTCATAGGAAAAATATATACCTATTTCCTATCAATATCATTGCAGCCAGGGTTCTTGAAGAGTACAGCAAAAGAGGATCCTCAAGGTTTTTGGATGAGTGGAACATTGACAATGTTCGTGGTCGTCAATGTGGTTCTGTTTATAATTTGGTATTTGGTAAAAGTTTTCCATAAAAAATAGGTGAGGCAATAACGTTACCATAGAAGGACGAAAAATGAATAGAAAAAATGTTAAATGGATGATACTTGTTTTAATGATGGTTATAATAATCTCAGGATGTAAGGAAACTTTTACATCATATTATCCCACGTATAAAGATGCAAAGGAAAAAGGTGCAATAAGAAGAGGAGGTTGGATTCCTGAAATCATTCCAGATTCCGCAGTTGAAATCTATTTACAATATAATATTGATACCAATGTAACTTGGATTAGTTTCAAAGCTAACAGGTCAGCCTTACAAGAATTGTTAAATAAAATAAAGGTTATTTCACGTCAAGAAATAGAAAGAAATTTCCCCCAAAGAAAATCACCGAAATGGTGGAAACCTAAGAGAGACTTCAAAACATCATATACTGTGGCTGTATATGTTTATAGTATAAAAATGGGTGATGGGAAAAGCGTAAAAAGGAAAGGATACTTTTTTCTCGATTTAGTAAATTCTATTGGATATTATTGTTACCTGGGGCCCTAGATAATATTATCGAGTCCTGATTCCAATTGGAGAGCATAAAAAGTTGGGGGCAAGTGCGAGGTAAACATGAAAAGAATCATTATATTGGTGATTTTGATTTTAGTTTCTTTCAATGGCTGCTCTGATAAAGGAGTACAGGATAATAAGGACCATTTTGCCAAAGAGTTTGAAATGCAGGTACTTAAAAAATCCCTTAAAAAATACAAGCTGGAACCTGGAAAACAAGAGGGATCTTTTTTATTTCAGTATAAGGACAAAATAGCATGGGTAGGGCAGGAATGTTTCCCAACCTTTTTAACACTGAAGAAAGAGGGAGATAATGGGTTTAAAGTAGAATTTGAGAAAAAAATCGTGAGTGGAGATTTTTTTAACTTCGACATCGAATTGTTCCCAGGTACCTATGTACTACAATCCCGGATAATTTCTGATAAATGTAAACAAATCTATGATGATTGTTTGGGTGCAACGATCACACTAGACTCAGAAGGAATGGTCCAGGTTTTTGATTTAGGATTCACACATCGCAAGAGACTCAGAATTCTACGGCCAAAATTTATAAGTACAATAAAAAGCAAATTTCCAATCATTGAATGGTCTTCAGTCTCGGGGATAACTCAATACAAAATAAAAATTGAAATAACTCCCAAGGATTCTGAGATACCAGCCAATGATATTAGGGAGTTTAAAATAAAAGAAACCAGTTTGACCCTGAAAAAGGTCATTCCAAATCATTCACAAGTTGTTGTTTTCATTGATGCCCTTGATGCAAAAGGAGAAATCATTGCCCTCCAAAGCACAACATTTTACATAAAATACTGAATGATTAAGTGTAGCAGACCAGAATGAATAAAAAAGGGGATAGGCGCCTGAATTTGAAACATGAAAAAAAGTCAAGCACGCACCGGCCCTCTGTCGAGGAGTATGTCTACCTCACTACGCGAGTCAGATGGTTAACTTTCACACCCGGTCGCTTCACTTTAATTTCAAGTCTTCTTTTCCCCTTTGTTCCTTCAGCCGGAGCATAGGTGATTTTATAAAAAATATCCTCCCGTTCCACGATTTTGCCAAGGGATTCTTTTAATTTATTGCCATTAATCACTTCACCACCCGTTACCTTGCTAATCCCTTTAAAAGTTTCCATCCAGCCGGAAAAAACATTTATCACTTCCATGTCGCGCGATTCCATCATATAATCGTTCTTTCTGTCCATCCACAGTACATGGAAGGTAACCTCATCATTAACAAAGGCTTGTTTTACCTTATTTAAGCGATTAAAGGTATGATCCGGCATTTTTATTTTCAAGTTAAAAGTTTTAAGATATCTTCTCATTTCCGAGGTTTCTCTCGGAAAATCAATGTTCCACAATTTATACTCCATCTTCCGCAGATTAAACTGAGGGAAAGCCTCTTCCTGGAAAAAGATCAAGACCCACTTTTCATGATCCAGTTTTTTCAACTCTGCTGCCAGTGCCTGGAGCTGTTTATAGTTTGAGACCAGGTGTCTATATTTATATTCTTGGAAAAAGAGATTAAGGTTGTTCTCAACTTGACCTCTCAATACCCTTAATCTGTTTACATTTGGCATGCTTGACTGGAGTTCTTGAATGTAATTATTCATAAGGTCTTGCGCAATTCTTATAACACGGGTTGTGTTGGACCGGAAACCTTTGGATTTTTTAGAAATCTGTTGTGCCAGCCACTCAAGGGCAGGTACAACCTCTTCATGGTTTGAAATTTGAAATACCTGGTTTTTAACCACCACCAGCACAATATCTCCTTCACGATACACTTCCTTAAAGAAAAAATCGAGTGCCTCCTGGTATTTCATTTCCCGCTCATTGATCCAGAAATACATGAGAAACAACCGCTTTTTCCTCGGTTTTGCTTTATCTCCTTGCTGTACAAGCGGCCGGGATTTTTTAGTGCCAATCTTGCGCCGCACTTCACTGAAACTAGTGATCTTTATTTGTTTACCATTTTCAAGAAGTATAAAGTCTTCTGCTTTCAAACCTCCCAGAGGGTTCCCTTTCAGCAGGGCACGGACGATCAACTCTACATTTTCCACCTTAACATACTCCTTTACAGGTTGCTGTTCTTGCTGGGATATTAGGACAAAGGTACTGGTGATCAAAAGAAGGACAATAACTGCAAAAACCTTAAAATATCTTTTCATGGCGATCCTCCTCAATTCTAACACGATTGAGAAAACCCACTCCAATAAATTCAATATTTTAAATTTGTATTTTAATTTTCCTTGTACATTATAAAGACAATTCAGTTTTCCATCTGATACAAAAATAAAGTGATAGGGGTCAGGTCTTGTATTTTGCATGTTCAGGAGCGTAATCGGTAGTAAAATGGCCAGGCCGTTACGAATTGAATTTGAAGGAAAAAAAAGGGGACAGGCGCCAAAATTTGAAACGGGGAAAAAAATCAAAAAATCAAAAGACCGTCCCCTTCTCTTTCTCTTACTGTGAAATCTATTTTTTAAATAAATGATGATTTATTTCTGTTTCATAGAGTGGGCCGGATTTGCCGAGGCGGCTTTAAGGCATTGAAAGCTTACTGTAATCAGGGCCACGAAAACAGACAAAATACCGGATATAACAAATATGACAATCCCCAGATTTACCTTGTATGTGAAATCCTCCAGCCAATGGGATATTGCATACCAGGCAAGGGGCCATGAGATCATATTGGCTAATAAAATCCATTTTACGAAGTCCTTGATGAACATCCCGGTGATTTTCCCGGTTGAGGCCCCCAGAACTTTACGGATACCAATTTCCCTGGTTCTCTTTTGGGTGTTGAAAGAGGCCAGTCCTAACAAACCGAGGCAGGAAATAACTACTGCAAGGCCA